>NZ_VRUZ01000005.1:0-107012 GCF_008039485.1 Methylobacterium sp. WL69
TTTTAGTTATATGTATACATTACGCTTTGAAACTGTATGTTTCCAAGAAGTAATATGTTCATCGGCGCTTTTAGCCCTTCGGCATGAATTGGAACCTAAGGATCGAATGACGTCGGACGTTAAACCGCACCAGACTTCATCGTCCGTGAGCCAAAGCGCTGTGACCAACCCTCGGCCGGGTCGTGCGTGCTGCTACACTATCGATGAGGGTTATCTGCTGCCTACACTGCTGAGCGCGTTTCAACTTCGACGCGAACTCTCCGCGGGGGTCGCGGATGTCGTCATTCTTTGCTTCGGTTCGGCGAGCGACGCGACACGGGCCGCTGCGGAACTCTGCCAGACGCAGGGGGTAGCTTTTCGGCTCGTCCCTAGAGGTGTCCTCGAAGGCAATCCAATGACATGCGCACGGTTTTTTCTTTTTGAACTTTTGAACGGGGAATACCAGGATATACTTTATGTTGACGGTGACACCCAGGTTGCCGGCTCCCTGGAACCGCTTCTCACTTATCCCTTGGTCGATGGCCGTATCTTGGCTGTTCCCGATCCGATGGCGGTGATGATCGCAAGCTCCGAAGGGGTCTGGCCTGCCCGGCGTGCCTACTTCCGGAAGATCGGTATCTCCGACAGCGCACAGAAGCGATATTTCAACGCCGGGGTGATGCGGTTCCATATGTCTGATTGGGATGCGGTCAGCCGCGAAGGCATGGACCTGTACCGTCGCGAAGAAGCGTCTTTGATTTTCCGCGATCAGGATGCACTAAATCTTATTGTAGGCGATCGCTGCGATCTCGTTTCCTTCCGCTGGAACTTCCCGCCGTTCTTTCTGAATTTCGGAGCTGAGCGTTCGATCGGCCCGCGACTGTATCATTTCATGTCGAACCCGCGTCCTTGGCAGGGGGCCTTCCTACCGTGGGGATCCACTTGGCATACCCCCTATGCAACGCTTGCGGCGAGCCACCCCGATCTTGCCGGAACCCTGCGTCCGCTGCGCGGGGCTCGATATGGTCGATACGTAGTTCAGCAGCGCTTGAAGCGCTTTCAGGAATCCCGTGTCTGGGGCAGGCCCGAGGTTCGCGCAAGGATCGACGCCATGGAGGCACGCGCCGCCGTTTAAGGGTCGATAAAATAGGCGTTTGCTGCCCCGCCATTCTCTACCGGGATAGGCGGTAACCGGTAGTTTTGCGAGACCCGCCCTCATGTGTTCCCACCCAGACAGGTTCTGGATTTGCGCCATAGCTGCGGGTCTTTTTAAGATCATACATTCGGGCCACCCCCGTGAACAAATCGATGTGAAGCGTCGGTCCACCGCCGAGACTCTCTTTTTTACCCTTTCGCTTGTTCGATCCAATGCGTCGGGTTTGCGCCCGAGTTAGCCCAGATCGAAGACAGGGATTTCACCATGTCGCGTCTCGCTCTCGTTGCCACGTTGTCTTTCTTGGTCGCTGCTGCCTCGTCCGTGGCCGGGGGTGCGCAGGCCAATGAGTACCGGCTCGGCCCCCAGGACAAACTCGAAATTCGGGTTCACGATCTGCGAACTGGAACTGGCGAGGCTCACCAGTGGGGGGCGTTCGACGGTGAGTTCGTTGTCGACACTGCAGGGAACCTGTCGCTGCCCCTTCTTGGGGAGGTTCAGGCAGGGGGCGGGACGGTCGCCGACCTTGCCCGAGCCATCGCCGCCCGCGTTCAGTCGAAAGTCGGCTTGGCCCAGCTCCCCTCGGCCGCCGTCCAGGTGGTGAAATACCGGCCGTTCTACATCACGGGCGCCGTCGACAAGCCGGGGGAATACGAGTACCGCCCAGGGCTCACTGTGCTGCAGGCGGCCAGCATCGCGGGCGGTCTCATGCGCCCCCGTGACGGCGCCCTTCTGGGGTTCGAGCGCGACGCCCTCACCCAACGGGGCGATCTGCGAATGCTCGCGGCGGACCGGCAGGGATTGCTAATTCGACAAGCGCGCCTTTCCGCTGAGATCGCCGAGGCGGACACCGTCACCTACCCGGCCGAGACGCGGACGGCTGGCACCGGCCTCGACGCTGTCCGCGCCATCCGGGAGGAGACGTTGCTGTTCGAGGCGCGTCGCGCCGCATTGAAGGCGCAGGTCGGCGCATTCGCGAAGGCCAAAACGCTTCTGATGCAGGAACTGACATCCCTCGATAGCAAGGACGAAGCGCTGTCGCGGCAGATCGACCTGATCCGCAAGGAACTCACGCAGGTCACCGGTCTCGTCACCAAGGGTCTCGCGGTCGCCCCGCGCCAGTTCGCCGTTGAACAAAGTGTCGCGGCCTACGAGAGCAACCGCATTGACATCCAGGTCGGGCGTCTCCGGGCACAACAGGACTTATCCAGGATCGAGCGCGAGAGCCTCGATCTCCAAGCCAAACGCCGCAATGAAGCGCTGACCGAAGCGGGCGAGGTCCGCGCGAAGCTCGCCACGGTGAATGAGCGAATCGAGACGGCTACAAACCTGATCTATCAGGCTGAGGTGCGCTCACCCATGTCCGTCACCGATCTCGGCGGTGGTGAGCAGCCAATCTATGCGTTGACCCGGCGCGGCGGAGGCGAAATCGAGACGCGGATCGTCTCCGAGGGCGACACCGTCGACCCCGGTGACGTGGTGCGGATTACCGTGCCGCGCCGGGCCACCCCTCCCGCGGCCGGCAACGCACAGGCCGACGCCGAGATTCGGTGACGAATGCTGAAGAAGAGTGATCGTATGAGCGTTTTTCTGGCCTTTGGCCGCCATCTTCCGCGGGCCTCCGCGCTTGTGCTCGGTTGGATCCTTAGCACCGTCGCGGTTGGCGCAGCCCCCCTCGACCTGACGGATTTCGTCGTCACGTTCGAAGACGATTTTCGCTACCTCGACGTGTCGGCTGACGGGCCCGGCACACGCTGGACGGCGCACACACCCTGGAACGGGGATTTCGGCGACGCGCGCTTTGCTAATCCGGGCCCCCTCGGTCCGTTCGCGGCCGGTCCGGACGGATTGACGATCACGGCGCGAAAAGGAGAGGACGGTCGCTGGCATTCGGGTCTACTCTGTTCGGTCGATAAGGATGGCCCCAAGCAGACGGGGTTCTCGCAACAATACGGATACTTTGAAATCCGAACGCAGCTTCCGGATGGGCCGGGCGTATGGCCGGCCTTCTGGCTAGTCGGTAAGAACAAGGAAAAATCTTCCGCCGAGATTGACGTGTTCGAGTATTACGGCGCGTTTCCGAAGGGCTTCCACACCGTTCAGCATATTTGGGAGAACGGCAAGGATCGGCTCGGTCTCCAGCGCCTTACAGAGGTCGAGGCAGGCTTCTTTACGTCGAAGTTCAATACCTTCGGCGTGCTTATCGCACCTGACCGGACACGGTTTTATCTCAATCGTGAGGAAATCTGGGACACGCCAACCCAGCCAGAATACCACCAACCAATGTACGTCCTCCTCAACCTTGCGCTCGGTGGGGGCTGGCCGATAAAGGACCTCAAGTCACCCGCCGTCATGAAGGTCGACTACGTCCGTGTGTGGCGGGACAAGCGGTTGCCGCTTGGGCCGACATCGGGCCCCGAGCTCGCTCGGTGAAATTACGGCTCCCCACCGACGGACGCCGACTGTTCGCCTTGAACGCGGCGGCCGGGGGCGTTACGGGCCTGGCGAAAATCGGTATCCAGCTCGCCCTGCTGCCCATCATGGCGCGCCTGCTCGGACCGGAGGAGTACGGACTCTACGCCCTCGCCCTGCCGACAGTAGCGTTTTTTACGGTGCTGGCGGATGGCGGAATCGGGCTGTCCCTCGCCCGCGAGCGCGAAGCATCGACCCTTGTCTGGTCCACGGCGTTCTGGTTGCTGCTCGGAACCTGCAGCGTCATCGCCGCCATCGTCACGAGCCTTGGCTTCGTCCTTGGGGCCGTCTCGGACCAGCCGCGCCTTCCCGGCATTGTCGCGCTGCTGTCAGTAAGTTTTCTGCTCATGGCGATCTCCGCCCTGCCGGCGGCGCGGCTGGTGCGGCGGGGCAACCTTGTTCTCCACTCCATCGGGGATATCGTCTCGACGACGGTGGGCGCCGGGGTTGCGGTGGTACTCGCGGTGAAGGGTGCGGGCGCCTGGAGTCTCGCTGCCCAGTATCTCGTCGGCTTCGTCGTCCGGGCCGTGATCTTCAACGCCGCCGCCTTCGAGCGTCCGACCCTGGTCTTTGACTTCTCCGCGATTTGGCCGCACGTGACCACGGGCGGATCGGTCATCGGCAGCCGCCTAGCGGAGTTCGTCGGGCGTGCCATTGAGAACCTTCTTTACGGCCAGACCTTCGGCCCCGCCGCGTTGGGTGCCTATACTCTGGCCAACCAGATCCCCCGCTTCCTGTGCGAGGCCGCTGGTAACCCGATCTGGGGGGCGCTTTACGCGCATGCGGTGCGCGAGGACCCACGCGAGGTCGAGCCGATGCATGCACGGCTGACCCACCTGCTCGCGCTGATCCTTTTTCCGGCGGCGGCGCTGCTGACCGCTTCGGCACCCCAGGTGTTCCTCATTGCGTTCGGGCCCAAATGGATCGGCGCGACGGGTCTGATCCAGATCCTCCTGCCGTTCTACGCGCTCAATGCGGTGGCGTCGCAATGCGGCGCCGTTCTCCTAGCCAACGGCCGGGGGGGTGCGATGTTCTGGACCCTGAGCGGTCTCAGCGCCGGGCGCCTCCTCGCGGTGCTCGCCGGTCCGTGGATCGGTGTATATGCCGTGGCAGCCGGAGTGGGGGCTGCCAACGTCGCCTACGCCATCGCAATGTTCGTCGCCTTGGGCCGGACGACGGGTTCCAGTCCGATGCCGCTGCTAAAAAGCCTGATCGTTCCGATTCTCGCCAGTGTCGTCGCCGCCCTGGTCTATCTCGGGACGATCGACGGGCAATCCGTCTCCCTTGCGCGGACCGCCCTATCGCTGACGGCCGGAGCGGCCGCGTATCTCGCGGTGCTGCTGGCCCTCGAATACCGGGAGCTCAGGGCGATGGCCTCCACGCTGCGACGCCTGACCGCGCGCAAAACCTGAATTACCCCACGGGTCGGATCAAGTCGAAGCCGCATCGCCAGAACTAGGTGTACGGTCCCGGTATGAGGTGTGACGGATCGAGCCTGAAGCGATCGGGCTCTTTCGTCCAGGTGTTCAGGATGAACTCGGTGGGCGTCAAGCCGCGCAGCTTCTTGAGCCTGCGGGCATGGTTGTCGGCTTCGATGAACAGATGTAGATGCGTTCGCAGCTGAGCATGGCTGTAGTAGTGGTAGCGTTTGACCGTCGCGTCTTTGATCGTACGGTTCATTCGTTCGACTTGCCCGTTGGTCCAAAGGTGGTTCACCTTGGTCAGATGGTACTTAATGTCATGCTCGTCGCAAACACGATCGAAGATGTGCTGACTGTCGTAGATATCCCGCTGGCGTGACGTGAACTGAATGCCGTTGTCCGCGAGCACAGTGTGGATGCGGTAAGGCATCGTTTCGATGAAGTCGCGGAGGAACTGAGCGGCTTCCATCTTGCCGGCGCTCTCGACCAACCGCACGAAGACGGATTTTCTGATTCGGTCGATGGCCACGAACAGCCTGAGCTTGCCCTCAGCGGTGCTGACCTCGGCGAGGTCGATCTGGACGTAGCCGATGGCGCAACTCGCAAAGCGCTGCTTCTTGGGTTTGTCGCCGTCGATCTCGGGCAGGCGGCTGATACCGTGCCGTTCCAGACAGCGATGCAGCGAGGACAGGGTCAGGTGCGGGATCGTCGGTTGCAGACCATAGAGGCAGTCGTCGAGCGGGAGCAGCGCGTGCCGTCGGAAAGCGACGATGATCGCCTCCTCCTGAAGCGTGAGCACGGTGGAGCGCGGCTCTTTGGGTGCCATCCGGGCATCCGCCGTCGTCGCCCGTTTGCGCCACTTCTGCACCGTTGTCGGACTGACGCCTTAGCGCCGGGCCAGCGCCCTTACGCTCTCTTCACGGAGCCGGATCGCGCGACGGACTGCCTTCGTCGTGGTGGCGCTTCCATGGAGAATTTGGCCCATAGTGCGTCCCTCCACTCCGGCGTGTAGAGTGCCCCATCAAACCCTGGGATTAAACATCTAGCCAACCGAAAACGCCTAAATTGAGTCGCTTGACAGCTGCCTGCGGACGTAATGCCTGAACGTCTCGTGGTGCCTATCGCTGGCGTACGCGCGTGAGTACATCGAGCAATAGACGCGCCACTATAACTAAGATCGACCTCATACGGCTCCGGGCGAGCCTGACGCAACGAGCTTTTGCCAATCCAGCTGTCACAGACTGAGATTTTTGTAGCGCGTGAACCATAAAACAGGGTAAAATCAAGCTCAATCTTGTATTCATTTCGTACGCGTCCGGTGATGGCCGCGCTGGACGGCATCGCGGACTCGGCTGAAGCCTGACCTTAATGCTGGCGTTAAGGTCAGCGGGTTGGGGCAATGCGGGTCGAAGTGCTGGAGGGGGCCGAACGACGGCGGCGCTGGTCGTTCGAGGACAAGGTTCGGATCGTCGAAGACTCGTACGAGGCCGGGGTGTCGGTGTGTTCGGTGGCGCGCCGGCACGGAATCGCCCAGGGCCTGCTGTTCACGTGGCGACGCCAGGCTCGGCAAGGCCGTTTGGGCGGGGACGATCAGGCCCCGGTCTTCGTGCCCGTCGCGATCACCCCGGAGCCGTCGCCGGCAGTTCCGGCTCTACAGTTGGATGATCCTGGTGTTCAGGCCCAGCCCCGTCGAGCGCGGCGCAAGACCGGGATCATGGAGATCGATCTCGGCGGTGGTCGGCGTCTCAAGGTCGACCGGGATGTCGATGCCGCGGCGCTGCGACGAGTACTCGATGCCCTGGAGGGCCGATGATCCCGCTACCGGCCAACGTCCGGGTGTGGCTGGCAACCGGCGACACCGACATGCGCAAAGGCTTTTTCAGCTTGGGGATGATCGTCCAGGAGACGCTGAGGCGCGACCCTCATTGCGGGCACCTGTTCGTCTTCCGCGGCCGGCGCGGCGACCTGATTAAGGTGATCTGGCACGATGGCCAGGGCGCGTGCCTGTACACCAAACGGCTCGACCGCGGCCGTTTTCTGTGGCCGTCGGTGGCGGACGGAGCCGTGACGATCTCGACGGCGCAACTCGGCTATCTGCTCTCGGGCATCGACTGGCGGATGCCTCAGGAGAGCTGGCGTCCGAGCGCTGTCGGCTGAGGATAACGCGTTACAAAGGCTGAGCAATATTCTCTTCTACCAGGGTGCTGAACGCGCCCGAGCCGCCACCGCTTCCCACCGATCTCGCTGCCGCCCACGCCATGATCCTGGCTGAGCGGGCGGCGCGGCTCGTGTCCGAGATCGCGGTCGAACGGCTGAAGCTGGAGGTCGCCCGGCTGCGACGGGAGCGCTTCGGGGCCTCCTCGGAACGCAGCGCCCGGATCGACCAGCTCGAACTCGTCCTGGAGGATCTGGAGGAGACGCTGGCCGAAACGGACGCGCAGGCGACGAGTGAGCCTGAGGCGCGCACCACCCCGACGTCCTCCCGGGGCAAGCCCGCCCGCCGACCCCTGCCCGAGCATCTGTTGCGCGAGCGTATCGTCCATCCCGGCCCGACGACCTGCGCCTGCTGTGGCGGGGCACGCCTGCGCCCTCTCGGCGAAGACGTCACCGAGACCCTGGAGCGGATCCCGGCGCGCTGGGTGGTGATCCAGCACGTGCGCGAGCGCTTCTCCTGCAGCGACTGCGAGACCATCGCGCAGACCCCGGCTCCCTTCCACCCGATCCCGCGGGGCCGGGCCGGGCCGAACCTCCTGGCCGAGGTGATGATGGCCAAGTTCGGCCTTCACCTGCCGCTGCATCGCCAGAGCCAGCGCTTTGCCCATGAAGGCGTGCCGATCGACGTCTCGACCCTGACCGGCTGGGTCGGTGCCGTCACCACCGCCCTGTCGCCCCTGGTCGCCCGGATCGAGGCCCATGTCCGGCGAGCCGACCGCCTCCATCTCGACGACACGCCGGTGCCGGTCCTGGCCAAGGGCAAGACCCGCACGGGCCGGCTCTGGACGGTGGTACGCGATGACCGCCCCTTCGGCGGCCCCGAGCCGCCGGCCGCAGCCTACTTCTACTCCCCCGACCGCTCCGGCGCGCATGCCGAGACTTGGCTCGGCGACTTCCACGGCATCGTGCAGGCGGACGCCTTCTCGGGGTTCGGCCGGCTGTACGAGCCCGGTCGCAAGCCGGGCCCAATCCGCGAGGCGGCCTGCTGGGCCCATGCCCGACGCAAGTTCTTCGAGCTGGCCGAGCTGAGGAAGGCTCCGATCGCCATCGAGGCGGTTACGCGGATTGATGCGATCTTCGCCATCGAGCGCGCCGCTAACGGTCTTGCTCCCGATGAACGCCGCGCGCACCGCCGCACCCGCTCGGCTGCCCTCGTCACCGACCTGGAGGCGTGGTTGCGGGAGAACCGCGCCAAGCTCTCGGCCAAGGCTCCCACAGCAGCGGCGATCGACTACCTGCTCAAGCGCTGGACCGCCTTCGCCCGGTTCCTCGACGATGGACGCATCTGCCTGTCGAACAATGCCGCCGAACGCTCAATCCGTCCCATCGCGGTGGGCCGCCGCAATTGGACCTTCGCCGGATCGGACACGGGCGGCCATCGCGCCGCGGCGCTCTACACCTTGATCGAAACCGCCAAGCTCAACGGCATCGACCCGCAGGCGTGGCTCGCCGACGTACTCGCGCGGCTACCCGACCATCCCGCCCGGCGCATCGACGATCTGCTGCCGTGGAACTGGACCCCATCTCGGCTCCATCAGATCGCCGCCTGACACCCCGCCAGGACCACGACCGCGGCCTTCACCGAAGGCGTACTTCATTTCACCTTCGGAACAACATGTAAGGGCGGATCAACCCCTTCTGTCCCAAATTTCAGAATACCGGAAAAAATTAGTCCCGCCGTTTTCCATAAGGCCGGCGCCAAGGGTTCATTTCCTTTGCCATCCAGTAGCCGATGCGGACGTAGGCGCGGGCAATCATGAAGAGGCGGCAGATGCCGGTCGGTGGGCTGGTGTTGCTCATGGTTGACTCCTTAACGCGACTGCATCAAGCGCGAGCTAAAATATTGATACGAATCGATTCACCGATGACTTTTCGTTTGGCTCATCCACAGGACGCCGATTTTCCGTTTCTCGGATTCGAGGCAAGAACCATGCGAGTTGTTCCACAGTCGCACGTGCACGTCCAAAAGGGTGCCACCACGTGTTGTGTTGCCAGCCTGCTGCGCCACCATCCACAACCCGAAGCGCCGGCCCGAAAGACTAATAAGGTTCGGGTTTTTAGACATAGATTTAGGCAGAAGCACGATGGCGTCCTTTTGTACTTTGAAGAATTAATTACAAGTAGTCCAAGCTCCGTTCGATTGACTCGGTTTTGGGATTCCTGTTGGCCGGTGAACTTGCTCGGGTCTGTGGTTTGGAGGCGGACATGGCCCATATTGCTGATTTCCTGAGTGTCGCAGAACTGGGCCGGCGGGCTCGCACTTGGGAGGATGCCTGCGCCACCCTGCACTACCATGCGATCTGGCTTCTGACGCAGAGCAAACCCTTGGCCGAAGTCGCGGCCACGACCGGGTTCGTACCGCGGTGGCTGGAGCAACTGGCGCAGCGCTACAACCAGTTTGGGCCCGACGCGCAGGGTGATAGGCGTCGCCGCAACGGCACGGCCCCCGCGCCTGCCGACCCCCGAACTCCTGGACAAGCTGCGCGCCCGCCTCACCGAGCTGCGGCTCGATGGCGGAACTTAGAGTACTCCCAAGATCGCTCTGTGGATGGCGGCCGAACTCGGGGTGGTCTCGGTCTATCCGCAACGCGCCTGGGAAGCTTTGCGGGCGATCGGCTGGTCGTTCCAGGCGCCGCGCCCTAGGAACCCGGCTGTCGCCGGCCCCGAGGCACTTACCCATTTTCAAAAAAAACTCGCCGCGACCCTCGCTGAAGAAGAAGCCCGCCATCCCGGCCGATCGGTCGCGCATTTTTCACGGACGGGCACCGCATCGGGCTGAAGCCGGTGACACGCCGGGTTTGGGCCCCACGGGGACAGCGGCCCATCGCCCTCGGTCACCACCGCTACGAGTGGCTCTACGTCACCGCCTTCGTGGCAACTGCCACGGATGAGAGCCACTGGTATGTCGGCATCGGCGTATCCGAGCCGCTCTTCGAGGCTCCCCTGGCGCTGTTCGCCCGCGAGGCCGGCGCGGGCGAACGGTACCCGTGATCTTGCTTCTCGACAGCGCCGGCTGCCACACCGAGCCAGGATTGCGGGTGCGCGAGGGTATACGGTTGGTTTACATGCCGCCCTACACACCTGAGCTACAACCCGCCGAACATCTCTGGCGGCTCGTCGACGAACCCATCGTCAACCGGCACTTCGACCGTCTGAACGAAGTCCAGAAGCGCATCGAGCAACGCTGCCGAGACCTCGAAGCCGATTCCAAAACCGTGCGCGACAACACCCTCTTCCATTGATGGCCACAAATACGACTCCGAGCTAATCAATCAGAGATGGTATTATACCCTCTCCCTTTGAGTCGAGGCAAGAGATGGTCTGGAGATCGAATGGGCATGGGCAATCCACGACCTCACCAGTCAATCGCTGGTTTTGCGATCCATTCCAGCGTATGCCACCTGCTCTGGGGCTCGCAGCGGGAGGTGTTGTAGCGGATGCCATCGACCGTAGGTTGGGTATCCTCATCGTTAGTGCCAGTTACGTCAAAGTTAGTGCCAGTTAGGTCAAACGTAAAACGGTAGGACTTTTTCCCTACCGCTGCGTTGTGGCTGGTCCGCCCCAATACTAAGATCAAATAAGGTTCCATCCTGCCTCGATTTTTCCAACGAGGTGGATCTGCGCTTCTGAGCTCGCCGATATTTGAACAGCAACATCGGCGTACGACGCTCCGTGCTGTAGAGATTCCATCCAAAACTCCAAACCACTGACGTCGGGTGCTCGGCCTAGCGCGTTGCTGTAAAGGCTTGAAACAAATGTCGCATCGCTTACGCCCAAGAGTTTGACCTGCGCCTCGCGTGAGGCCAAAAATTGCTGCGCGATGCTGGTGAGAGAAGTGCCGTGCTGAACCTCGCTCGTCCATCCAACAAGGCCGGCAGCATCGGGTGCTCGGTCTAGGATGCCATAGTAAAGACGCGCTGCAGCGGCGGCATTCGCATCGGGCACGAACACGCCCGTGTCGAAAGCGCCTTGGATGTTGGCGAGGTGCTCAGGCGAGAGGGCAAAGCCTAACGCCACATCCGCTCGGGAGACTCCCTGAGCGAGCGTGTCTATCCAACTCTGCAAACCAGCTACGTCCGAATGCCGGTGCAGGCTCGCTTCGTACATGTGCTCGACGAATGCCGCATTGTCGAGTGTACCAACCCAAGCCTGTCCTTCCAGTGAGCTTAGGAATTGCCGAGCAACGTCTTTGAGTGTGAGTCCATGGCCCACAGCATTCGTCCACGCGGCAAGGCCAAGGGCGTCGGCTGGACGGCCTAGGAGGGCATCGTAGAGAGCGTAGACCTCGCCGGCTGCGCTGTGCACATCGTGCGTAACCGTTCCGAAATACGGACGGTTTTGAGACTGGTTTTGGGTATCAATGGGCACGGCTAAATTGTCCGTGCTAAAGCTGATGGATGTTGTTACAGACAGTAACGCTGGGATTGCGCTGGTGTCCTGAACGGTGAAGGCGTGGGCGCCGGTACTCATCAGCGAGATCTGGCTGCCGAAGACAGCTGCGTCGTTATAGGTGGCGCTATCGATGTAGAGGTTGCGGTCGGTGCTGGCGGTTCCGTCGTAGGCATCGTTGAGGAAGTTGATGCTAACCTCGTGGCTGCCTTTGGCCCAGTCGCCATTTATCGTGATCGTATCCGACTGGTTGGCCCCGTGGGAGGCATGAGCCGTCAGGGTGCCGCCGACCTGTTTGCCGTCTAACGAGACGGTGTACTGCGCGTCACCATGGTAAGCGTCCTCGCTAATTTTTAGCATCAGCTTGTCTGACCCAGAGCCAATGGTCAACGTGACCGGCGTCGAGACCGGGGTAGCAGGAGTTGCAGAGCCTGTACTGGTAGCGCCGTACAGCCCCGGATCGTGTCCGTCGGGAGCGGAGACGGCGCCCTGGGTCACGGCGACCGCGCCGGGGGCCTTGGAGTAAGCCCGAATGTAGTCGATCTTCATCGTGATTGGGACGCTGGCCGCGTCGGCATCTTCCTGTGTGGCCAGGTTGGCTAGAAGATACATCGGCCCAGTCATATCGCTCGGTGTCGCCTGCGAGCCAACGAACTGACCATCGACGAAGAAGCTGATCTTGTCCTTCTGCCAATCCATCCCGTAGGTGTGGTAGCCACTGGACTGGGCCGTCTCGCTGTAGACCTGCCGGTTCTGCTGCCAGGGTATGTTGGGGGTCTGGTCGGTGGTGTGAATCGTGCTGTAGACGCCATTGTTGTTGGCGCCGTAATGCTCGACCACGTCGAGTTCCTGCCAGCCCGGGAGCTTGTTGGGATTGGCGGCTGGCTTATCGGGCAGGAGCCAGAATGCGTCCCAGCCACCCTTCGCGTCGGCGAGATCGGCGCGCATTTCGAAGTACCCGTAGGTCTGCGAGAACTTACCCTGCGTGGTGATCAGCCCGGACTCCCAGCTGCCGGGATAGCCTGATGGAGTCTTGTCGGGGACGGCCGTGATGGCGAGCGCACCGCCCTGGACCCGGAACGGGTCGTAACCGGAGGCGGGGTCAACGAACGACGAACGCCCGAACCCGATGTCGGAGTTGGCGTCGAAGCGCCAGTTGGAGCGGATATCAGTCCAGGTCGTGCCAGCACCGGTTTGCGAGATGCTGCGCGCGTTAAATTCGTCGGTAAACGTCAACTTGTAGCCGGCCAGATCAAGCATTGCCAATTGCGCCCCAAATTTAGCGCGACAGTGGACGAAACGAGTTAAAATTCTTTGTACCTTTTAGAGCGTATCATCGCCTAAGAGCGCCTAACAAAACGGCATCGAGCGGGGTTTTCAGCTTTGGTTTGACAAGGCCAGACCGCTGCTCCCCGACGATCTCTAGAATGAGATCACTCCGCTCCTTCCGCCGCCTTGACCCGTCCGAATGACCCTGACCCACCAAATTGGTCCACGCTGTGCGCAAGTTTTTCGGGCATCAACCCTGAAAGAGGGTGGATGCCATGCCTCGCAAACGCTTCACGAACGAACAGATCGCCTTTGCCCTGCGGCAGGCGGAGAACGGCGCGACGGTGGACGAGGTCTGCCGGAAGATGGGCGTATCCGAGTCGACCTTTTATCGCTGGAAGAAGCAGTTCGTCGGCATGGGCGTGCCGGAGATCCGACGATCTCGAGCAATTTGAGGACGAGAACAGCAAGCTGAAGCGGCTGGTCGCCGACCTGACGCTGGACCGCTCCATGCTGCAGGACGTCCTCAAGCGAAAGTGGTGAGGCCCGCCGCTCGCCGTGAGGTCGCTGGTCACCTGCAGGTGGCCTACGGGATCAGCAAGCGTCGGGCCTGTCTGGCAACCGGCTTCGGCCGTTCGTCCCAGCGCTACAGTTCGAAGCCGAGCATTCTCAGTCTCAAGGCTCTTCATCCGTCGAACCTGATCTGACTTCAGCCCGCCAAACTCACGCCGCCACCGGTAGTATGTCACTGAACTGACGCCGAGCGCGCGGATCGCATCGGCCACGCTCTGGCCCTGTGAGATCAGCACATCCGCCTGCCGTAGCTTGGCAACGATCTCCTCGGGCTTCGGGTGCTTTGCCATCTTGTCCTTCCTCCAGGCTCAAAAGCCATACCAAAGGGCGGACCACCTCAATGGGGACGGACCAAGCTCGTGAAGGGCCATGCGGCCGCCCGCCTCGGTCAGACAGCAACCGGCATGCCCACGCTCGATCCGCTCCCATTCTAGCTGGTGAATTGGTTCGAGGGTCTCGACGGGGTGCGGCTCAGAAAGGTGGCGTCCGCCTCGATCCCGGTCTGTAGGACGGAGGAAAATCCAGCCACGGAGCGGAGTAAATCTAGGCCATTCGAGCTTCACCAAGCCCGCAGAACCCATCTTCAAAACCGTTTCCAGAGCAAACATTTACGCCGATGCCGCACTCGAAGTACGGCTTTCAAAGTCGACAAGCCTCGGGCGGTTTGGCGGCCTGGATTTGCACCGCCCTCTACAGAAAGGCGTGACGCTTCAACGCCGATCCACACCAACTGGTATGTGAGGCTGACTGCTCTTAGTTGCACGCAAGGATTGTACTTTTAGCAGGGCTTGTGCGTGTATTCAGAAGTGCATAACATCCTTTTGTCGGAGAACAGCTAAGTGATTGGAACTGCTGCGCTTGCTCGGCGGATTATCGAGTCCTGCCGGGCCCACCACCATTTCCCGACGAAATCGCCCCCACCGCACACCGCGCACCGCCCTTGGAACTCAAGGGATGTGCACCCCTCGCCCCCCGAGCGCGAGATGACGACGTACCCGGACACGACGGCACCCGCCTCCTGACTGAGACCCTGCCCACGCGTGCGGGAATGTTGGTGACGCGACTGGCCGCTTCCACGCCGACCGCCGTGTCGGGCCGCGGGCGGTTATCGCCGCGGCGGCCGCCCGATGCCGGGACCGGACAAGGGCCGGACCCGCTTGTCGGGAGCCGCCAAGGCGGTCCTTGGCAAGGCCTGCCTCGAGTCAGCGCCCGCCAGACCGACGACATCGGCGGTGCGTTCAGAAGTCGACCGTGGCGGAGACGAGGACGGTTCGGGGCGTGCCCTGGCTCAGGATGCCGCGGCCGGTGGACGCCCAGTAGTTGTTGCCGGTCACGTTCACGACGTTGGCCCGCAGGGTCAGGGGGCGGTCGCTCAGGGTCGTGGCGTAGCGCACGCCGAGGTCGAGGGTGGCCCAGTCGGGGATCTTCTGGCTGTTGGCGAGGTCGTAGTATTGCGAACTCGTGTAGATCACCCGGCCGGTCAGGCTGAGGCCCGGTGCGAGGGCGGGCGGCAGGTCGACCTCGCCGTAGAGGTTGAGTTGCATGCTCGGCACGCCGACGGCGACCTTGCCGACATTCGCGGGGGACTGGGCGGCGACCTGCACGCCGTCGAGGAGACTGACGCCGCCGAGGATGCGCACGCCCGGGACCGGTTCACCGAACACGGTGAGTTCGACGCCGTCGTTGCGCTGGCGCCCGTCCACGGAGAACACCAGGGTGCGCGGGTCGGTGAAGCCGAACGGCTGCTCGATGCGGAAGGCGGCGAAGCCCACGCCGACGGTGCCGAAATCGTACTTGGCGCCGATCTCGGTCTGGCGCGACACGGCGGCCGGGAAGGCGGCCGAGGCGTTGACCGCGTTAACCGGTGGGGCGGGGGAGGTCAGGCCCTCAATGTAGTTGCCGTAAACCGACAGGCGCTCGAGGGGTTTGACCACGAGGCCGAAGCCCGGCGAGAAGGCGCCGCTGTCGCTCGCTCCCGTCCGCAGGCCCGTGGTCGGGCTGATCGACTTCACGTCGATGTCCTGCCAGCGCCCGCCCAGGGTGAGGAGCACCCGGTCGTCGAAGAACGACAGGGTATCGGCGATGGCGAGGCTGCGGTTGATCCGCATGGCGGTGGTCGGGGTCAGGCGCGACAGGGCGGCGGGCGAGCGCGGCGCGGCGATCACCGGATCGTAGAGGTTCGACACGATGGTCGGGCCGACAGTGACGCCGGGAACCTGGGACAGGTCCTGCCAGAACCCCACGGCGGCGATGCCGAAGCTGTGCTTGACCGGGCCGGTCTCGACGGTGCCGCGCAGGCCCACCTCCGCCGTCTCGTTGGGGATGCGGAACGGGATGAAGGAAATCGGGTCGCGATAGTCGCCGCGCGCGTTGAAGATCTGCAGCACGCCGCCGAAATATTCCTGCCGGAAGTTCGCCATGCCGTAGGCGGCGTAGGCGGTCAGGTTCTCGGTCAGATCGTACTCGACTCGGAAGGCGGCCGACTTGTTGCTGCTGGTCCGGTACTCCCACGGCTGATGCTGGTTCAGGGTGAGGTCGGGCGCGCGGGGAATCGGGAAGCCCGACAGCACCGAGCGGTTGCGCAGGGGCGAGGTGAAATCGAGCTGCTGGTAGCCGAGATCGGCACTCGCCCGCAGGCGGTCGCCGCGATAGTCAAGGGCGAGGGCGGCGACGCCGAAGCGCAGGCTCTGGTTGTCGATGGGGGTGTCGCCGTTGTTGAGCGCGCCGTTGAAGCGGATGCCCCATTCCTTGTTGTCGCCGAAGCGCCGGCTGACATCGACGGCCTTGTAGATCTGTGCGTCGGACGAATAGCCAACGGTGACGCGGTTCAGGGGCTCGTCGCCCGCGCGCTTCGGGATCAGGTTGATCACGCCGCCGATGTTGCCGAAGGGCGGGATGCCCGAGAGCAGGGTCGAGGGTCCGCGCAGGACCTCGACGCGCTCGATGGGCTCGATGGCGGGATTGAAGGCGTCGGCCACGCCGAAGAGGCCGTTGAAGCCGATGTCCTGGGCGAAGACCGGGAAGCCCCGGATGAAGAAGCCGAGGATGCCGCTGAAGGCCGGGACGTTGGTGCGGATCGAGGGATCGTTGTTGACCACGTCTTGGACGTTGCGGGCCTGCTGATCCCGGATCAGCTTCTCCGTGTAGCTCGTGCTGCTGAACGGCTGGTCGAAGACGTTGCGGTTGCCGAGGAAGCCGAGCCGGGAGCCCGACGCCACCGCGCCGCCGGCATAGGGCGGCGGCGGCGGGCCGACGACGGCGTTGGGGTTCGCCGGCGCGCGGCCCCCGGTGCCGCTGCCCTGGACCGAGAGTTCGTCGAGCCGGACCGCCTCCTGGGCCGGCGCCATGCCGGGGGCGGCAACGACGGCGGCCGCGAACAGGCTGGCGGCGGCTCCGAACCGGCGTTCCGTACGGCGGGGTGCCGTTGAGATCTTTGGCATCGGACGACTCCGGCGGCGACGCGAACACGCTGCATTCCCTCGGAATGCGACCAGGAGGCGAGCATTCGAATGCCCCGCCTCCGCGGGTTTCATCGTCGAAGATCGACGCGGCGGCAAGGTCAGATCCGGCTGTATAGCTTCTTATGAAAAGCATCGTTGCTGGATCGGCACATCTATACATTATAATAATTCCAGGAATATGGGATATTTTATTCTTTGGTTCGGGTCGATCCGGCAAACTTATGCCAGCCCTCGCGGCGCGCCTTCGCGATCCGTCCCCTCCGGCGCCCTGAGATTCAGAATCGCCTCGGTGAAAATGGACCATCGAAGAGCGACCGATGAACGACGAACAAGAAATCGTAATTTTTGGTTCTGTTCTAAAACATTCACGGTGTTCATTTGAATTTTTCCAATGATATAGCTTTATAATTTTGAATTTTATCCGGGTATGATCTTGATAAGCGCCGCGGATGTCCTCAATCAGCGCCGATGCCGACCGGTCGGAGCGCACGAAGAGTCCGATCTCTTCACGCGCTCCCTCTCGGACACAGGACAGCAACGGAGCAGCAGCGATGATGCCGAATGCCGGACCGCCCGTCGGACAGACGCCGCTCGTGGCCCTGGATCGCCTGTTCCCGCCCGAGATCGTGCCGGTCTTCGCCAAGCTCGAGATGCTCAACCTCGGGGGCAGCGTGAAGGACCGCACCGCCAGCCACATGGTGGCCGAGGCCGTCGCGGCCGGTCGGATCACGGCCGGGAGCCATCTGGTCGAGAGTTCCTCGGGCAACCTCGCCGTCGCCCTGGCGATGATCTGCAGCCGCCATGGGCTGCCGTTCACCGCCGTGGTGGATCCCAAGATCGCGCCGGCCAACCGGCACCTCATCGAGGTCTTCGGCGGCCGGATCGACATGGTCACGCGAGCCGATGCCCAGGGCGGCTACCTCCAGACCCGGGTCCGGCGCGTCGCGGAACTGGTCGAGACCCTGCCCGGCGCGGTTTGGCTCAACCAGTACGCCAATCCCGACAACTGGCGGGCGCATTATCACGGGCTCGGCGCCGAGATCGTGCGGGAAATGCCGGCGGCCCCCACCCATGTGGTCGCGGCCGTGAGCACCTGCGGCACCCTCATGGGGCTGGCCCGGCGCCTGCGCGAGCGCTGGCCCGAGATCGAGGTCGTCGCCGTGGACATCGAGGGCTCGGTGATCTTCGGGGCCCAGGGCGGCTCCCGCGACATTCCGGGGATCGGCGCGAGCCGCGTGCCCGAGCAATTGTCCCTGCCCGAGGTCGACGCCGTGATCACCGCCACCGACTGGGAATCCACCCTCGGCTGCCGCCGTCTCGTGGCGAGCCAAGGCATCCTCGCCGGCGGCTCCTCGGGCACGGTGGTGGCGGCCATCGCCAAGCTGATTCCGACCCTGCCGGCCGGCTCGCGCATCGTCACCCTGCTGCCGGACCGGGGCGAGCGCTACCTCGACACGGTCTACGCCGAGGATTGGCCGGCCCCCGAGCGCCGCGTCACCCGGCCCTTCGCCGCCTCCTACCGCCGCCTCAGCCGGCGCGCCGCCGCCTGATCGCGCGGAGCGCATCCCCGGCCCGACGCCTCCGCCGGGACCGCCCGCCCACGCCCATCCCCGTCCCCCCGCAACGGAATGCTCCGATGGCAGCAGCGACCCTGCGCTACCTCTCGCGCTCCGACATCGCCGGCCTCGGCGGCGACCGGTCCGATCTCTACATGGAGGCCGTGGAGGCGGGGTTCCGCTTGCACGCCGCCGGCGATTTCGTGCAGCCGCTCAAGCCCTACCTGCGCAGCCCGCGCACGGACCACATCGCCGACCGCATCATCGCCATGCCGGCCTGGATCGGCGGCGCGCAGCCCATGGCCGGCCTGAAGTGGATCGGCTCGAAGCACGACAACCCGTCCGCCCGCGGCCTGCCGCGCGCCAGCGCGGTCATCGTGCTCAACGATCCCGAGACGAACTATCCCATCGCCGTGATGGAGGCCGGCCTGATCAGCGCCATGCGCACCGCCGCCGTGACCGGGCTCGCCATCCGCCACCTCGCGCGCGACGGTTTCACCGAGGCCGCCATCATCGGCTGCGGCCCCATCGGCGAGCGTCAGGCCGCGATGCTGGCCGAGCAGTTCCCGAGCCTGATGCGCCTGCGCCTGTTCGACCTGCGCCCGGAGGCCGCCGAGGACCTGTCGGCCCGCATCCGGGACCGGTTCCCGCACCTCGCCGTCACCCTCGCGCCGAGCGCCGAGGCCGCCGTGCGCGGGGCGCCCGTGGTGATCACCTGCACGGTGACGGACAAGCCCTACCTACCCTTCGCCTGGCTCGCGCGCGGCACGCTGCTCGCCAACGTCTCGATCATGGATGTCGAGCGCGCGGTCTTCCTCCAGGTCGACAAGGTGGTGGTCGACGATTGGGACCAGTCGAACCGCGAGAAGAAGATCATCAACCTCCTCGTGGAGGCGGGCGAGTTCTCCCGCGAACGCCTGCATGCCGAGCTCGGCGAGATCGTCGTCGGCCGGAAGCCCGGCCGGGAGACGGACGACGAGATCATCCTGCTCAACCCCATGGGTATGGCCATCGACGACATCGCCTGCGCCCACGCGATCCTGGCCCGTGCCGAGGCCGCGCAGGCCGGCATTCTGCTGCCGCTGTTCTAGGGGGCACGGTGCTGGCATTTCTCGACCACCGGCCGAATTTCGCGCGCGACCTCCTCACCGAGACCTTCGATGCCCTCTGGATCGAGGATATCGGCGGCCTCCGGACGCGGGCCGCCCTCGGCGACCCTCGGGGCGCGGACGGCGCGCGGGACTACGCCCTGGTCCTCGGGGCCGGGCACCTACGGGCGCGGATGGTGCCGGACGGCTGGCGCCGGGGCCTTCGCCTCGCCGGACCGGTCCGCTACGAGACGGCCGACGGCGCGCGGAACCTCGACGCGGCCGATCTCCTCGCCCGCATCCTCGCATTCGTCCCCGATCTGCCCGAAGGTAGCGCCCGGCGCACCGTCGCGCAGGGCCGCGCCATCCTCGACGGAGCTGCCCTCTGGATCGATACGGCCGAGGCGCTGGAGACCGCGGCGCTCGGCGGATCGGCCCTTGCCGGATCGACTTTGGCCTTCGAGCGCCTCGCGGCGTGGCGCGACCGGCCGTTCCATCCCCTCGGGCGCGCCCGCCACGGGTTCAGCCCCGACGAGGCCGTCGCCTACGGCGCCGAGCACGGCCGCCTCTTCCCCCTCGACTGGTACGCCGTCGCGCGCGGTCGCGTCGCCGCGGCGCCCGGTGCCGATCCGGCCGGCCCGGCCTCCGCCCTGCTGGAACCGGGCCAGCGCGCGCATCTCGACGCCGAACTCGGCCGGCGCGGCCTCGACACCACGCACGTTCCCCTGCCGGTGCATCCCTGGCAGGCGGTGCACATCCTGCCGGCGCGGTTCGCCGACGAGCTCGCCGACGGCCGGTTCGTCCCGCTGACCTTTCAGGGGCCGCTGGCCGCCGCCACCTCGTCGCTGCGGACCCTGGCGTTCCCGGCGCGGCCGGGCCTGCACCTGAAACTGCCCCTGGACGTGCAGACCCTCGGGGTCCGGCGCACCCTGCCGCCGCAATCCCTGCACAACGGCCTGCACGGCGCCGGTCTGCTCGCCGCCGGCCGCGCCCGCGACCCGTGGTTCGCCCGCCACGTGGCCCTGGCCGACGAGGCCGCGTTCTGGCACGTCACGCAGCCCGACGGCGACCTCTACGCGAACCGCCCGGCCCAGCTCGGCTGCGCCATCCGGCGCCTGCCGACGGAGGGCGCCGTGCCGGTGCCGCTCGCGACCTTCGCCGTGGCGCCACTGGGCGGCCTGCCACCGGTGGTGCGCGCCCTCGGCCTCGGGGCCGCCGATCTGCCCGTGCTGTTCTCCGACCTCGCCGACCTCGTCGTCGGCACCGCCCTCGGCGGGGCCTGCCTCGGGTTCGTGCCGGAACTGCACGGGCAGAACGCCCTCGTGCTGATGGCCGGCGGGGTGCCGGCGCGCCTGCTGCTGCGCGACCACGACACCGTGCGCTGCGCCCCCGCCTGGCTCGACGAGGCCGGCCTGCCGGTGCCGGCCTACCTGATCACCGATCCGGTGCGGAACACCCTGCTCCTGCGCCGGCCGGAGGATCTCCTCGCCTACGTGCAGACGCTGGCCATCGATGTCGCCCTGCGGGCCGTAGCCGAAACCTTCGCGGCGGCCGGTGCCGGATTCACCCTGCGGGCGGCCCGCACCATCCTGATCGCCACGGTGGAGCGGGTGCTGGCGCGGGCGGACATCCCGGCACCGCGCCGCGACGGGATCGCCGCGCGGATGCTCGGGTGCGAGACCGCCCCGTTCAAGGCGGTGCTGGCGCCGCTCCTCGCCGCCGGCACCCTCGGCACCGCAATGCCGAGCCACGTCGGCACCGCGCCGAACCCGCTCTGGCGCGGGAGCCCGCCATGAGCGGTCCGGCGCCGGGCGCCGCCGCCCTCCTCGCCCTGCAGGTTCTGGTGACGGCAGTGCCCCTGGCGCTGCTGCCCTTCCTCGGCCTCACCGTCGCGCGGATGAGCGCGTCGCCCGCCCTCTGGACCGCCCTGGCGCTCGCCGCCCCGGCCGTCACCACCCTGGCCCTGACGCCGGTCTGGACGCGGCTCGCCCACCGCGCCTCCCTCGGGAGCCTGCTGCTGTGGACCGGCGCCGTGAGCGGGTTGAGCTGCGCGATGATCGCCGTGGCGGAGCATCCAGCCCTCCTCGTCCTCGCCCGTCTGATGCAGGGGGCGGCGGGGGGCGGCGTCGTCCTGGCCCTGGCGTTCCGCGCCACCGGCCGGACCTCGGGCGCGGGCTTCACCCGGATGCAGCAGGCATCGGCCGCCGGATGCCTCGTCGGGCCGATACTCGGCGGATTCGCCTTCGAGTGTGATCGCTTCGGCGCGCTGATGCTCCTCGGCGGCGGGCTGACTGTCCTCGCAGCGCTCCTGGCCGCCCCGGCCCTCCGTGCCGTGCCGCCGGAGCCCGCCGCCGCGGAGGGGGCCGGGCGGATGCGCGGCGGGCCGCTCCTGTTCGCCGGCATGTGCGGAAGTGCGGGCGCCTTCGCCTTCGTGGCGTACTTCCCCGCCTGGGCGACGGCGCACGATCCCGCGCTCTACACCCCCGGCCTCATCGGCGGCCTGCACAGCCTGAGCTGGCTCGCCGCCCTGCTGATCCTCCCCGCCTGGGGCCGGGGCATCGACGCCGTGGCGCCGGTGCCGGCCCTGGCGCTCGCCCTCGTCGGGGCCGGGCTCGCCTTCGCGGCCATCCCCCTCGGCCCCGGCCTTTCCGCGATCGTCGCCCTGCGCCTGGCCCAGGGGGCCCTGTACGCGGGCCAGGCCCCGGCCCTGTTCGCCGCCATGGACACCGCCGGCCCCGGCCGCGTCGCCGGCATCGCCCGGGCGCGGGCCAGCCTCACCGTCGGCCAGCTCGTCGGCCCGCTGGCGGGCGGGCTCGTGCTCGCCCCGTTCGGTCCCGGCGGCGCCCTGTGGGCGGCGGCCGGCCTGTCCCTCGCCGGTGCCGTGGGCCTCCTCGCCGCGCACACCCGTCCGATCCCATCAGCCCGGAGCCGTGCCCGATGACGCAGCCCCTCAACGAACCGCGCCCGGACCCCGTCGCCGCCACCTGGGCCCGGCTCGGTCTCGAACGCCTCCTCAACACCTGGCTCCGCGAAGCGGGCGATGGCCCCGACCCCGTCGGGGGCGAGATCCGGGTGATTCCCATCTGCGCGGACACCGTCCTGGCGCCGTGCCTGCGCGCGTCGCCGGGCGGGTTCCATGCCTGGGGCCCCTTGCGCCTGCGGGCGGCGGACGGGCGCACGACGCCCCTCGACAACCCGGCCGACCTCGCCCGCCGCATGATCGACGCCCTCGTCCCCGAGGCGACGCCCGTGCGCGAGGCGACGAAGCGCCGGGTCCTCGACGGGCTGGAGCGCGCCCGTTCCCATGCCGCTGCCTGCGCCAACCGCGCCGCCGACCGCACCCCCGCCGGGCTGGAGCAGAGCCTCTGGCACGGTCACCCGTTCCACCCGCTGGCGAAGAGCGTCGACGGCTTCACGGACGCCGACGCGGCGGCCTACGCGCCCGAGCGGGGGGCGGCCTTCGCCCTGCGGTGGTTCCTCGCCGATCCCGATCTCGTCGCGGGCCAGTGGCGCGAGGCCGGGGCGGAAGCGGCGACGCAGGAGGCCCTGACCGCCCTGTCCGGCCTGTCGCCCGAACGGATCGCCGGCCGCGTGCTCATCCCGAGCCATCCCTGGCAGGCGGCCCGGCTCGCCGCCGACCCGACGGTGACGGCCCTCATCGCCGAAGGCCGCCTAGAACTGACTCCGCCAGGCGGTGCGCCGGTGCGCCCGACCTCTTCGGTCCGCACGGTGTTCAGCGAAACGGCGAACCTGTTCCTCAAACTGCCCATCGCCGCGCGGATCACCAACTTCGCGCGCACCAACAGCCGCGAGCACCTGGCGCGCAGCCTCGCCGCCGCCCGCGCCCTCCGGGCCGTCGCGGGCGCGGTGGCGGAGGCCGGCCTCGACATCCTCAGCGAGCACGGAGCCCTCGCCCTCGACCGTCCGGAGCTGGAGGCCGTCACCGGCGTCCTGGTGCGCGAGGGCCCATCGCGAACGGCCTTCGTGGTCGCCGGCCTCCTCGAACCCTCGCCGCGGGACGGCCGGCCGATCCTCGCGGAGATGGGCTGCGACCTCACCGGTCCGGCGGCGGCCGCGGCCTGGATCGCGGCTTATGCCCGCGTCGCGATCCTGCCGCCCCTCCGCCTGTTCGCCGCCACCGGCATCGGCCTGGAGGCGCATGCGCAGAACAGCCTCCTCGCCCTGGCGGACGGGCTACCGGCCCGCCTCGTGGTGCGTGACCTCGAAGGCGTGAGCATCGATGCCGCGACCTTCGCCCGCGCCGCCCCCGGTCACGCCCTCGATCCGACGGTGCGCTACACGGGGGAAGCGGCATGGGCGCGCCTCGTCTACTACCTCGTGGTCAATCAGGTCGCCCACGTAGTCGCCACGGTGGCGCGCGCCGCCGGGATCGACGAGGCCCCGCTGTGGACAGGCCTCGGCCGGACCCTCGCGACGGCGGACGAATCCCCGGAGGTCCGTGCGCTCATCGACCGCCTCCTCGGCGCCGAGACCCTGCCGGCCAAGGCCAACCTCGCGAGCTGCCTCGCCGGGCGCGGCGAGCGCCCGGACTACGTGGATCTCAGAAATCCCCTGCGTGCCGGCATCCGCGCGCGGTCCCGCCCGGGCGAGACGGCTTGCGCCATTACGTGGGACAAGGCTTGGGACGGGGCCTGGGACGAGGCCGGCCGGCGCGTCGCCGGTCAGTTGCTCGGCGCCCTCCTGCACGAGGATCTGCTGCCCGGTTCCGTCGTCCGGCTCGCCGGACCCGATGCGGCCCTCGCGGTGAGCCTCGCGCCGTCCGGCACCGGACGCCGCTACCGGGCCCGTGCCCGCCGCATGCACGCCTACGGGCGGGTGCTCATCGAGCCTGGCAGCCTCGCGACGGAGGACGGCCCGGTGACGCGGGCCGCCGCCTTCCTCGAAGACCTCCTGCCCGACCTGCCGGGCGGGGCCGCCGACTACGCCCGCTTCGCCGACGAGCTTGCCCGGACCCAGCACAACCACGCCGACGCCCTGCTTCACGGCGCCGGCCGGACCCTCGCCGATCTTCCCTACGACGACCTCGAAGGCGCGCTGCCGGACGGCCATCGCTACCATCCCTGCTTCAAGTCCCGCATCGGCTTCAGCCCCGCCGACAACCGCGCCTTCGGCCCCGAATTCGGCGCGCCGATCCATCCGGTCTGGATCGCCGCCCACCGGTCGATCGCGAAGGCGACGGCGATGGGCGTGCCGGACGGGCAGGACGCGGATCTCATCGCCCTCAGCCTCGACGCGGAGACCCGCGCGGCCTTCGCCGCCCGGATCACCGAGCGCGGCGGGCGGCCTCGGGACTACCACCTGGTGCCGGTCCATCCCTGGCAATGGCAGCGGCTGGGGGAGGCCGCGACGGCGCCCCTGCGCCGCGACGGCACGCTCGTTCCCCTCGGGCCCGCCCGCCACGCCTATTCTGCCCAGCAGTCGATCCGCACCCTCGCCGACCGCACGGCGCCCCATGCGCCGACGCTGAAGCTTGCGCTCTCCATCCGCAACACCTCCACGGCCCGGACCCTCGCGCCCCACACGGTGCTCAACGCCCCCATCGTCAGCGCCTGGCTGGAGGCGGTGAGGGCGGGGGACCCGTTCCTACGGGGCTCGGGCACGATCCTGCTCGCCGAGCGCATGGGCGTCGCGGTGACGGTGCCGCCCGAGGCCGATCGCGACGGCGCCCTGCGCGGCGCCCTCTCGGCGATCTGGCGCGATCCCGTCGCCCCCCATCTCGGCACCGAGGCGGCGGTACCGTTCACCGCGCTCACCCACCGCGACGGGGCGGCCCCGCTGATCGCGGACTGGATCGCCCGGCATGGCGCCGAACCCTGGGTCGACGCCCTGCTGCGGGCAGCGCTCCTGCCGGTGATGCACCTCCTGCTGGCGCAGGGCATCGCCGTGGAAAGCCACCAGCAGAACATGGTGCTGCTCCACCGCGACGGCTGGCCGACCCGCGTCGCCCTCAAGGATTTTCACGATGGGGTCCGGTTCGTGCCCGAGCTCCTGGCCGGCCCGCGCCCGCTGCTCGTGCCGACGCCGGCCGAGCACGCCCGGGTCAACGCCAATTCCTACGTCGAGGCGCGGGACGTGGAGGATGTGCGCGACTTCGTCCTCGACGCCCTCCTGGGCGTGAACCTCGCGGAACTCGGCTGGTGCCTCGACCTCTGGTTCGGCTACCCCGAAATGCGGTTCTGGGACCGGATCGTCGACGCCCTGCGCCTCCATTGCGACGCCTGGCCGGCGGCGCGGGCGGGCGCCCTGCGCTACCGCATCGCCGCCGAGACCGTCGTGGTGGAGGATCTCGCCCGGCGCCGCCTCGATCCGGCCGGGGCCGCCGGGCGCCGGCGCCCCAACCCCCTGGCGCCCCTCGCCCGGAGCCTCCCGGCATGAGCGCGCGCCTGCGCCTGCGGCGCTGCCTCGATGCCGAACGACCGGCCGGGGGCCTGTTCGTGTCGATCCCGGCGCCCGAGATCGTCGAGATCGCCGCCGTGGCGGGGTTCGACTTCGTCCTCGTCGACCTCGAACACACCCTCATCGACGGCGCCGCCCTGGACCATCTCCTGGCCGCCGCCGACCGGGCCGGACTCAGCGCCCTGGTGCGGGTGCCGGACGCGCGCTCGGAACGGATTCTCCAGTGCCTCGATGCGGGGGCCGCCGGCATCGTCGTGCCGCGCGTCGGGGGCGTCGCCGACGCCGAGGCCGCCGTGGCCCGCGCGCGCTACGCCCCGCGCGGCCGGCGCGGGGTCAATGCCGGACGCCTCGGCCGCTACGGCGATTGCGACCTGCCCGACCTCGCGGCGCGCCTCGACCGCGAGACCCTGGTGATCGCCATGATCGAGGACCCGGACGGACTCGCCGCGGCCGGCGCCATCGCCCGCCTCGACGGGATCGACGGACTGATTCTCGGGGCGGCCGACTACGCCCAGACCATCGGCCGGCCCTGGCAGACCCGTGCCCCGGCGGTGATGGCGGCCGGGACGGAACTCGCGGAGGAGTGCCGGGCCGCCGGCACCCACGCCTTCGCCATCGCGCGCGACGCGTCCGACCTGCCCCGCCTGCGCGCCGAGGGCCACCGCGGCCTCGTCCTCGCCAACGACCGTGGCCTCCTGCGCCGAGCCCTCGCCGAGACCCATCGCGCCTGGCGCGAAACGGAGCCGTCCGCGCCATGACCCCGTACCGTCCGACCCCCGCCCAGATCGCCGCCGCCACCGGAGGCGAGGCCCCGGCCTGCGCCTTCCTGCACGACCTCGACGCCCTGCGGCGCCAGGTCGATGCCCTGCGCCGGCCCCTGCCGGCGGCGGTGGATTTCTTCTACGCCGTGAAAGCCAACAACGACCCGCGCATCCTGCGCACCCTGGCACCCCGTGTCAGCGGGTTCGAGGTCGCCTCCGCCGGCGAGGTCCTGCGGGTGCGCGAGGCCGTCGGCGCGCAGGCCCGCATCGTCATGGGCGGGCCGGCCCGGACCGCGGACGACATCCGCCTCCTCCTCGCCAACGGCGTCGAACGCCTGCACGTGGAGAGCCCCCACATGCTGCGCCTCGCCGATGCGGTGGCCCGGCAGGCGGGCGCGATCCTGCCGGTGCTGCTGCGGGTGAACCTCACCGGTCCGGTGCCGGGCGCCACCCTGACCATGGGCGGGGCCGCGACGCAATTCGGGATCGAGCAGGGGATGATCCCGCAGGCCATCGAGATCCTGCGCGATTGCCCGGGTCTGCGTTTCGAGGGGTTCCACTTCCACACGGTCTCGAACGACCGGGACGCCGCCGGCCACGCCGCTCTCTGCGCCGCGCAGCTGGGCCTCGCCCGCGATTGGGCGGCGACGCACGGCCTCGACCTGCGGATCGTCAACCTCGGCGGCGGCTGGGGCGTGGACTACGCCAACCCCGCCTGGCGCTTCGACACGGAGGCCTTCGCCCGGGCGCTGTTTCCCCTCGGGGTCGGCGCGCCGCGCGTGCAGTTCGAGTGCGGACGGATCGTGGCGGCCTATCACGCCGCCTACCTGTGCGAGATCGTCGACCTCAAGCGGTCGCACGGGCGCGCCTTCGCCCTCCTGCGCGGCGGCACCCATCATTTCCGCCTGCCGAGCTCCTGGGGGCACGACCATCCCTTCGTCGTCGTGCCCCGCGACGCCTGGCCCCATCCCTGGCCCCGGCCGGAAATCGCGGGGGAACGGCTGACCCTGGCCGGCGAATTGTGCACGCCCAAGGATATCCTCGCCCGCGACGTGCCGGTGGAGCGGGTCCGGATCGGCGACCGCGTCTGCTTCCTCATGGCCGGTGCCTATGGCTGGGACATCTCCCACCACGACTTCCTCCGCCACGCCCACCCGGACCGCCACTTCTTCGACGCCACCGACCGGCGGGGACACGCCGCATGACCGACCCGGACCTCATCCTGATCCCCCCTTCGGACCTGCGCCCGACGGAGGCGTTTCACCCCGATCGGGTCCGTGCGGTGATCGCCCTCATCGTCGCGGGGCAGGCCTGGACGCAGCCCATTTGCGTCGAGCGCGCGTCGCTGGCGATCCTCGACGGGCACCATCGCCACGCCGCCGCGCTGCAGCTCGGACTTGCCCGCGTCCCCGTGCGGATGTTCGATTACGAGCGCGTCGAACTCGGCTCGTGGCGCCACGATTGGTGCCCGACCCGCCTGGAGGTGCTGCGGCGCGCCCGCGACGGCGACCTGTATCCGCCGAAGACCACGCGCCATACCTTCACGGCCGGGGAAACGATCTCCATCGCACTCGCTCGCCTGACCTGACGGGCGCGCCGGTCTCGGACCGAGGATGACGCGTGCCCGCGCCTCCGATCCGGGCGCAGGGGCTTCAGCCCGAAGCGCTCGGGCAGGGGCAAAGCTCTCGGGCAGGGGCAAAGCTCTCGGGCAGGGAAAGGAGTTCGTCGGGCGCGATGCCTTGCCCAAACCCCGGGACGATGAAATCCTCGCCGGACCGAAGACCGATCCCCGGCGGATATCCGTGCAAGCCCGAACGTCCGATCCCCCTAGAGGAGGCGGCCGCGAGGCCGAATCAGCCATGCGCCGTCACCGCCACGCCAAGATCGTCGCCACCGTCGGCCCCGCCAGTTCGGCGCCCGACAAACTCCGGGCCCTGTTCCTCGCCGGCGTCGACACCTTCCGCCTGAACTTCAGCCACGGCGTCCAGGCCGATCACGCCGCGGTCCACGCCGCGATCCGCGCCCTCGAACGGGAAGTCGGCCGCCCCATCGGCATCCTGCAGGACCTGCAGGGTCCCAAGATCCGCATCGGGACGCTCGAAGGCGGCCGCCTCGACCTCGTCACCGGCGAGACCGTGCGCTTCGTCCTCGACGGCAGCGACGGGGATCGCCGGTCGATCCCCCTCCACCACCCCGAGATCTTCGCAGCCGTCGTGCCGGGCCAGGATCTGCTCATCGACGACGGCCGCGTGCGGGTTCGCGTCGTCGGCCTCGAGGCCGGAGCGATCGAGGCCGAGGTGATCAACGGCGGCCCGATCTCGAACCGGAAGGGCGTCAACCTGCCGGGCACCCTGCTCGACCTGTCGCCGCTCACGGCGAAGGATCGCGCCGACCTCGCCTTCGGCCTCGACCTCGGGGTCGACTGGGTGGCTCTCTCCTTCGTCCAGAAGCCCTCGGACGTGATCGAGGCCCGCGCCCTCATCGGCGACCGGGCCGGCATCATGTCGAAGATCGAGAAGCCGCAGGCCCTGGAGCGCATCGACGACATCATCCGGCTCTCCGACGCCGTGATGGTGGCGCGCGGCGACCTCGGCGTCGAGATCCCGCACGAGGACGTGCCCGGCCGCCAGAAGGAACTCATCCGCGCCTGCCGACTCGCGGTGAAGCCCGTGATCGTCGCGACCCAGATGCTCGACTCCATGGTCGGCGCCCCCGCGCCCACCCGCGCCGAGGCGTCCGACGTCGCCACTGCGATCTACGACGGCGCGGACGCCGTCATGCTGTCGGCGGAATCGGCGACGGGACTCTATCCCGTCGAGGCCGTCTCGATGATGGACCGCATCATCCGCAGCGTGGAGGGACACAAGCTCTACCGCTCCATCGTCGCCGCCTCGCAGCCGGGCGAGGAGGAGACGCCGCCGCACGCCGTCGCCACCGCGACGGCGGTGCTCGCCGAAGCCGTCCATGCCAGCGCCATCGTCACCTACACGACGAGCGGGACGACGGCGGCACGGGTGGCCCGCAAGCGTCCGGCCGTGCCGATCCTGGCCCTGACGCCGAACGTCGCGACCGCGCGGCGGTTGAGCCTGCTCTGGGGCACCCATCCGGTCCACACGGACGACGTCGATTCCTACGAGGAGATGACGGCCAAGGCCGCCCAGCATGCGCGCGACGAGGGCTTCGCCAAGCCCAACGACATGATCGTCACCACCGCGGGTATCCCGTTCCACACGGTCGGCAACACCAACAACATCCGGGTCATCCAAATCTGACCGGCCGCCGGGACTGCGGTCACCCCGATCGCCGTCCGCCAGGATTTCCGCTCCGTCGGCGGGATGCGGCTTGCGCTTTGGCATCGACACCCGGACGGTATCGATCCATCCAGCCTTTGAGTTCAACGCGCCCTCCTGCCCGCGCGCAGCTTCGGCCTGCACAGGGTCCTGAGAGCATGGACCACCACCCGGTCGGCGACGCCTGAAGCCGAAGGGGGCTCCGGGGCAGGGCCCTCGGGGGGCCTTCGAGCCGACCCGCGACATGGTGCATCCGCCGAGGGGTGCGCCCGTGTCCATCCGCGCGTAAGACGGTCGCCTCACGGAATGGATGCCTCGTCGATGATGCCCGGAAGGCCGAAACCCATGCGGATTACACTGATCGTCCTGGGCCTATGGGCCGGCGGCCTCGGCGTCACGGCCCAGGCACAGGGTCTCGCGCGCGGAGCGCAGGATGGCGCCGAGCGCGGCGGCAACATCGCCGGTCCCCTGGGGGCGGCCGTGGGAAGTGCCATCGGGGGTGCCGTCGGAACGGCCAACGAGATTCTCGGGATCGACCGGCGGGAGCGTTTCCGCATCTACACGCGCGGGGAGCGGCGGCCGTCCTTCGCCCATGCGGGGGCCGTCCGGGTCGGGACCGTGCTGCCGGAGGGTGGCGTCGTCTACTACGACGTGCCGCCCGAATTCGCCCTGAAGGGCTACAACTACACGGTCGTCAACGACCTGCCGGTCCTCGTGGACCCGGCGACCCGCCGGATCGTCGAAGTGATCGACTGACCCCCGAGCTGCTACGACCGGCGAAGGCAAAATCCCGGGCGGCAGGATGCTGCCCGAGTGATTGGGATCGACGATGCGGCCCCGGATACCCGGAGCCGCCCGTGGATGGCTCAGCGGTCGCGGCGCTCGCGCCGTTCCATGCGCTCCTCGCGCCGTTCCATCCGGTCCTCGCGACGGTCCGGATCGACGCCGAGCACGCCGCCGACCGTTCCAGTGGCGGCACCGACCGCACCGCCGACGATGCCGCCGACGGGTCCGGCGGCCCGGTTCCCGTCCTCGACGCCCCGCTCCGCACCCCGGATGGTGCCCTGGGCCTGGGCCGTTGCGGACAGGGCCAAGGGCGACAGGACGAGGGTGGCTGCAACGATGAAGGTCTTCATGGATGGCTCCGTGATATCGGGTTCAAAAGTCCCCCGGCGCAGCGCGTCGGTGGGAACAGCTCGCCGGGTCAACGAACGAGAGCCGGATTGGTCGCAACATTCCTCCCTCTTCGGTCCGCGCCTGCCCTGAGGGTGCCTCCGGCGAGCCCCGAGTCCGGACCGTTCCGCCCCGGCCGGGATGCGCGCTGGCCGCTTCGAGGCGCACCCCCGTCTTCGTCGTGACCCTATCGTTTTCGCGGTGGCGACAGGCGGCGCTGCTGAACCGAGGCCGGGCCGGGCCGTGCGGGCGACAGGAATTCCAGTTCGCCCGGATGACCTTCGAGCAGCCTCAGCCTCCGAGCCCCGGATTCATCGGGCGGAATGATCTCGACATGAATTCGTCGGGCCTGGGCCCGCCGGACCGGGGGCCGTCGCGACAGTAGCCAGAGGCAACCACAGGCGATCAGGCACAGGATCGCCAGACACGTCGCGTTCCAGTTCGGTCTGTCCTGGACCATCAGCACGACGAGACCGCAGAAAGCCAAGATTGCGGCAAGGTTTTTCGTCGTAAGATGGTCCCCGGTCATACCGTACGATTGGACGGATCTTTCGACATCCCGTGAAACAACTCGATCAACTCGTCCGTATCGCGCCGTTTTCCATGAATCTGGCGCCTCATGCGCGTGGTTTCTTCCGCTTTCCCGCAAGGCGGCTGGACGGGCCGGCAACGACCGGTCCGGCCTTTCATGCGAAATCGATCGCACCAAAGCTTGGAATGCACGGATAACTGTCGTACAATAAGGACCAATACAATATAATTACTGTGAAACGATAAGATCGAAGCAGACATAACCACAAAACGATCCTCGGAAGAAAGAAATCACTCACGGTCCGGATCTCGCTCCCGCGGGTCCGGCACAGGGAGACGACACCATGGTTCAGGGCGATCAGGTCGTGTTCGCGAGGCTCGACGTGGCGGAGGTGCTGGGCATCTGGCGCCATGCCACGGGGCGGGTCGTCGGCATCCATCCCGCGCGGGGCGAGCCCCTCGCCGTCGATGTGGAGTTCGCCGGGCACGGCGTCCTCGTCGGCTACATCGCTTCGCTGTTCACGCGGGTCGCCTGAACGGCCGCCCATCCGCCACAGCCCCCATCGCAGGATTGGATCGAATGACGAGCGCCCTCCAGGCCGGCATCGCCCGCCCCGGCTTCACGCGGCCGCCCCTGCGCAACACCAGCCACACCACCGCGGAAGCCGAGGTCTGGCGGGCCATGCGGGCGGAAGCGGAGGCGGCCATCGTCGAGGAGCCGCTCTATGCCGGCATCCTCCAGGCGACGATCCTGGATCAGCCCAGCCTCTCCCACGCCTTCGCGTATCGCCTCGCCCACCGCCTCGGCGACGGCGACCTCGCGCGCCTGTCCATGCGCGATCTCTGCCTCTCCGCCTTCGAGGCGGACCCGCATGCCGGGGCGCACGCGGTGCGCGACCTCGTCGCCATCCGGGAGCGTGATCCGACCTGCCGGCGCTACCTCGACCCGTTCCTGTTCTACAAGGGTCTGGCGGCCCTGGAAGGCTACCGGGTCGCCCACTGGCTCTGGCACCAGGGCCGGGCGACCCTGAGCCTCCACGTCCAGAGCCGGATCTCGGAGGTGTTCGGCGCCGACATCCATCCGGCCGCGCGGATCGGCTCGGGGGTGTTCATCGACCACGCCACCGGCGTCGTCATCGGCGAGACCACGGTGATCGCCGACGACGTCTCGATCCTGCAATCGGTGACGCTGGGCGGCAACGGCAAGGAGAGCGGCGACCGCCACCCGAAGATCGAGCGCGGCGTGCTGCTCAGCGTCGGTGCCAAGGTGCTCGGCAACATCCGGGTGGGGGAGGGCGCGAAGGTCGCGGCGGCGGCCGTGGTGCTGCACGACGTGCCCGCCCACACCACCGTGGCGGGCGTGCCCGCGCGGGTGGTGTCGCGGATCACGACCGCCGAAGACCCGGCCATGAGCATGGATCAGTTCTTCGGCGACGGAATCTGAAAGAATTTTCCGGCGGAGCCCTTCTACGAAACACACCGGGCCCAGGCGGATCTTCTCTCAAGGCATTCTGAAAGAAACCGATCCAGGCGCAAACCGGCAAAGACGATCGATGTGTTCCATGAATCTCCTTGAATACAGAAATTCGTTTCGTTGACCCGGCCGAACTCTGGAAGCTAAACCGGGGCCGCTTCCGAAACGAATGTTCTTCGGATCGGCAAGTAAAACCAATCGAGCAAAACCAATCCAGCCACTAAGCGGGCGCGGTTCCGATGCGACCCATGTCGCGTCGCGGCCGCCCCATGCCCTCGCCGGAACACGGAGACGAAATCAATGAGTGGACCAGGTCTGAGCGTGAGCGCCTCCGCGGCACGTAATCTCGCCACCGCGACCGTCACCTCGGTCCAGAACGCGGCCAACACCCCGCGCTGGTTCCACCGCCTGCTGCCCTTCGTCGACGTCGCCGGCGGCGTCTACCGGGTCAACCGCCGCGCCGTCGTGCTGGCCAAGCCCGGCCGCATCGAACTCACCGCCGACGGTCAGGAGAAGGGTGGCGCCCGCACCGTGCGCCCGGCCTCCCTGCGCCGCATCCCCCTGTTCAGCCGGCTCGGCGACGCCGAGCTCTCGGCCCTGGCCTCCCGATTCACGGCCTCGCAGCACAAGGCCGGCGACGTCATCGCCGAGGAAGGGTCCTCGGATCGCAGCCTCACGGTGGTGGCCGACGGCACCGTCGAACTCACCCTGTCCGGCCCGTTCAAGGGTCGCCTGCGCCAGGGTCTGGCCACGGGCGGCGACTATTTCGGCGACGGCGACCTCGTCGGCGAGAACACGCCGGCCCCGGCCGTGAAGGCGCTGTCGGCAGTGACTCTGCTCACCCTCGACCGGGCCGCCATCGAGGACGAGGGCGTCCGCTCGCGCATCACCCAGTACGTGGAGGAGCGTGACCGGCTGAAGGGCCACACCAATTCCCACGGCGAGCAGGGCATCGAGTTGCTCGCGGTCCATACCGGCGAGCCGCGCCTGCCCACCACCTTCGTGGATTACGAGGAGGACCCGCGCGAGTACCACCTCTCGACGATCCAGACGATCCTCCACACCCACACCCGCGTCACCGATCTCTACTCCAACGAGATCGACCAGCTCCGCGAGCAGATCCGCCTCACGGTCGATGCCGTGAAGGAGCGGGAAGAGTGGGAGCTGTTCAACAATTCCGAGTTCGGCCTGCTCCACGAGGTCAGCCAGCGCCAGCGCATCCCCACCCGCGGCGGCCCGCCCACCCCGGACGACCTCGACGAGCTCCTGACCCTGGTCTGGAAGAAGCCCGCCTTCTTCGTCGCCCATCCCCGCGCCATCGCGGCGTTCGGCCGGGAGGCGACCCGGCGCGGGGTGCCGCCGGTGGTGATCCACCTGTTCGGCTCGCCCTTCCTCACCTGGCGTGGCGTGCCCATCGTGCCGAGCGACAAGCTGCCCATCGACATCGATCCGGTGACGGGGGCCCAGACCACCTCGATCCTGCTCCTGCGCGTCGGCGAGCACGAGCAGGGCGTGGTCGGCCTGCAAAAATCCGGCGTCACCGGCGAGATCGAGACCGGCCTGTCGGTGCGCTACATGGGCACCAACGACCACTCCATCGCGTCGCACCTCGTGACCCGCTACTTCTCCGCCGCCGTCCTGGTGGAGGATGCCATCGCGCGCCTCGATAACGTGCTCCTGGGCAATTACCATGACTACGCCTGACGCGCCGTCCGTCGGCTTCCCCACGGGCGTGTTCGGCGATGCGGCGCATTCCGATCTCGTCGGGCGCCTCGCCCGCGAGATCTACGGTCAGGGGCAGGCGGCGTCCGCGCCCCTCACCCCAAACCTGCCGCAGACCCCGCAAGTACCGCAGGCCCTGGAGAACCTTCCCCAGGGCTTCGGCCACCCCCTGGTGCCCAAGGCGGATCCGGCTACGCCCTCGATTCCCTCCGGTCCGGCGCCGTCGGGTCTCCAGCCCGATGCCGCGAAGCTCGGGGCGCGCTCGTTCGGCGCGCCGCCGGTGGGCCTGCCGGGCCCGACCGGGCCGGGCTTCGCCCAGCCGCCGGGCTTCGCCCAGCCCTCGGCGTTTCCGTCCGTCCATCCCGAGGCCGGGAGCCCGGGGCGGGCCCTGCCCGAGTTCTTCGTGCCGAGGGTGCCCGAGGTGGCCACCGCCATCCCGGGCGGGGTCGACCTCCACCGCACGATCGCCGAGGACCATCCGCGCGCCAACGGCTTCGCCCACGGCCTCGCCCCGTCGCTAATTCCGGCGTCGCCCGGCAGCCACGGCAAGGACGAGGCCCAGGAGACCTTTTCGCGCACGGGCCGGCTCTCTCCGGACGCGGCCCGCCGGGAATCACCCCTCGAACAGGAGTCCCCCCATAAGATCGAGATCGCCGACGAGCCGTTCTCGCAGGGCGAATACTACTTCCTCGCCGACCGCAGCCGGCCGGGCAGCGCGTCGCCCCGGGTGGAGCCGAGCCACGGCCAGGGTCACGGGCACGCGCCGCATGTCGCGACGCAAGGGGCGAGCCCCGTGGCAGCGCCCTTCGACGTGGAGCGCGTCCGCAAGGACTTCCCGGCGCTGCACCAGAGCATCAACGGCCATCCCCTGGTCTGGCTCGACAACGCGGCGACCACGCACAAACCGCAGAGCGTCATCGACGCCACGTCGGCGTTCTACGCCCGCCACAACTCCAACATCCACCGGGCCGCCCACACCCTGGCGGCGCGCTCCACGGACCTGTTCGAGGGCGGCCGCGAAAAGGTGCGGCGCTTCCTCAACGCGCCCTCCAAGGACGACATCGTCTTCCTGCGCGGCACCACGGAGGCGATTAACCTCGTGGCCAATTCGTATGGCCGCGCCAATGTCGGTCCGGGGGACGAGATCGTCGTCACCCAGATCGAGCACCACGCCAATATCGTGCCCTGGCAGCTCCTGACCCAGGCCACCGGCGCCACCCTGCGGGTGATCCCCGTCGACGACCGCGGCGAACTCATCTTCGAGCAGTTCGCCGCCCTGCTCTCGGGCCGCACCAAGATCGTCTCGGTGACCCACGTCGCCAACGCCCTCGGCACCATCAACCCCGTGGCGGAGATCATCGCACTCGCCCATGCCTACGGGGTTCCGGTGCTGGTGGACGCGGCCCAATCCTCGCCGCACATCCCCCTTGATGTGCAGGCACTCGACGCCGACTTCCTCGTCTTCTCCGGCCACAAGGTGTTCGGCCCCACCGGCATCGGCGCCCTCTACGGCAAGACGCATCTGCTGGAGGCGATGCCGCCGTGGCAGGGCGGCGGCCACATGATCGAGGACGTCACGTTCTCGAAGACCGTCTACAAGGGCGCGCCGGAGAAATTCGAGGCGGGCACGCCCGACATCGCCGGGGCCGTGGGTCTCGGCGCGGCGCTGGACTACCTCGAAAGCGTCGGCCTGCCCGGCATCGCAGCCTACGAGCACGACCTCCTCGAATATGCGCAGGCCGGCCTCGCCGAGGTGAAGGGCCTGCGCCTCATCGGCACCGCCCGGCAGAAGGCCAGCGTGATGTCCTTCGTCGTCGACGGGCACGCGAACGAGGCGGTGGCCCACCACCTCGACGCCCGCGGCATCGCCGTGCGCTCGGGCCATCACTGCGCCCTGCCGGCCCTGCGCCGGTTCGGCGTCGATCAGTCGGTGCGGGCGTCGCTCGCCTTCTACAACACCCGCCACGACGTCGATGTGTTCCTGAAGGCGCTGCATTCCCTGCCGCGCCGCTGAGCCCCCAACCGGCGGCGGCCCGCGGGCCGCCGCGATGAATGAGCGAGCGTCCCATGCGTCATCTCAAATCCGTTCCGCGCCGCACGTTTCTGGCCGCTGCCTGCGGTGCCCTCGCGCTCCTGGCGGCGCCGTGCCTGGCCCTGGCCGCCGAGGTGAAGGAGGTCCGCCTCGACTGGGCGACCTACAACCCGGTGAGTCTCGTCCTGAAGGAGAGGGGCTTCCTCGAAGAGGCCCTGAGGGACAAGGGCATCGGCGTGCGCTGGGTGCAGTCCCTCGGCTCCAACAAGGCGCTGGAGTTTCTCAACGGCGGCGCCATCGATGTCGGGTCCTCGGCCGGAGCCGCCGCCCTGCTCGCGCGGATCAACGGCAATCCGGTGAAAGCCGTCTACGCCTTCTCGCAGCCCGAATGGACGGCCCTGGTCACCCGCAAGGATAGCGGCATCGCCAAGCCCGCGGACCTCAAGGGCAAGCGCATCGCGGTCACCCGCGGCACCGATCCGCACATCTTCCTCATCCGCGCCCTCCAGGGCGCCGGCCTGACGGAGAAGGACGCCAAGCTCGTCCTGCTGCAGCATGCCGACGGACGCACGGCCCTGGAGCGCGGCGACGTCGATGCCTGGGCCGGCCTCGACCCGATGATGGCGGCCGCCGAGATCGAGGGCGGCAACGTCCTGTTCTTCCGCGATGCCGCCGCCAACACCTGGGGCGTCCTCGACGTGCGCGAGGACTTCGCCCGGGATCATCCGGAGCTCGTCCGCACGGTCATCGCCGCCTACGAGCGCGCCCGCACCTACGCCCTCGCCAATCCGGCCGCCGTCCAGCAGGCCCTGGTCACCGCCACCAAGCTGCCCGACGCCGTCATCGCCCGGCAATTGACGCGGACCGATCTGAGCCAGCCCATCATCGGACCGGTCCAGGCGGAGAGTATCCGCGCCGCCGGCCTCGCCCTGCAGCAGGCGGGCGTCATCCCGGCCGAAACGGACGTGACGGCCGCCGTCGATGGCCTCATCGACACGCGCTTCTCGCCCGCAGCGGCGCAGCGCTGAGCATGGCCTCGGGGCTGGCCGGCGCGGCGGATGCGGACACCCGGGACGCGCCCGCGTCGGGGTCCGGACCCATCGTCCGTGGGGATCGCGCCGCCCGCGCCCTGCTGGCGCTGGTCCTCCCGCTCTGCCTGGTGATCGGGTGGGAACTGGCCGTCCGGGCCGGCCTCGCCCAGGGCCGCCTCGTGCCGCCGCCGAGCCGGGTCCTCGCCACCCTGGCGGCCCTCGCCGCGTCGGGCGAACTCCGGGTTCACGTCGAGGCCACGCTCCTGCGCGTTGCCTCCGGCTTTGCCCTCGGGGCGAGCCTCGGCATTCTGCTCGGTGCCGTGACCGGGACCCTGCCGCTGGCGCGCCACCTCCTCGATCCGGCGTTCCAGGCCCTGCGGGCGGTGCCGTCGCTCGCCTGGGTGCCGCTGTTCATCCTCTGGCTCGGCATCCTGGAGACGCCCAAGGTGGTGCTCATCGCCGTGGGCGTGTTCTTTCCGGTTTATGTCGGCGTGTCGGGGGCCATCGCCGCCGTCGACCGCAAGCTGGTGGAGGTCGGGCGCATCTTCCGCCTGTCGAAACCGGCCCTGGCCCGGCGCATCCTGCTCCCGGCAATCCTGCCCGCGACCATCGTGGCCCTCCGCACCGGCCTCGGCCTCGGCTTCCTGTTCGTGGTGGCGGCCGAGCTGATGGGGGCGTCCGAAGGACTTGGCTATCTCCTTGTGGACGGTCAGCAATTCGGCAAGCCGGAGCAGATCCTGGCCGCGATCCTCGCCTTCGCAATCCTCGGCAAGGCGGCCGACACGGTGCTCGTCGTCCTCACCCGGCCGCTCCTGCGCTGGCAGGACGTGGCGCGCGACATCCTCTGAGGCCGCGATGCTCACCTTCCGGAACGTGTCCAAGACCTACGCGGACGGAACGCGGGCGCTGGCCGGCATCACCCTGTCGGTGGCGCCGGGCGAGATCCTCGCCCTCGTGGGCGGCTCGGGCTGTGGGAAGACCACGCTCCTGCGCCTCGCCGCCGGCCTCGATACGGCGAGCGGTGGGGCGATCCACCTCGACGGCGAGGCGCTCGACCGGCCCCATCCCGGCGTTGGGCTCGTGTTCCAGGAACCGCGCCTGCTGCCCTGGCTCACCGTGGCGCAGAATGTCGGCTTCGGCCTCGCCGGGCACGGCGCCCCGGAGCGGCGCGCACGGGTCGCGCACGCCCTCGACCGGGTCGGCCTCGCGGAACATGCCGACCGCTGGCCGCGCGACCTGTCCGGCGGCCAGCAGCAGCGCGCCGCCATCGCCCGCGCCTTCGTGGCGCAACCGAAGGTGCTCCTCCTCGACGAGCCGTTCTCGGCCCTCGACGCGGTGACGCGGCAGGATCTCCACGGCCATCTGCTCGGCCTCTGGGCGGAGACGCGGCCGACCATCGTCCTCGTCACTCACGATGTCGGCGAATCGGCCGTGCTGGCCGACCGGGCCGTGGTCCTGCGCCCGAAGCCGGGTCGCATCCACGCGATCTTCGACATCGCGACGCCCCGGCCGGACGATCCGGAGGCCAATGCGGCGGCGACCCGCCAGCTCAGGGCGGCCCTCGGCGCCTCCCTGCGGGAGAACGCGTGAGGGCAAGCGTCCTACGGGTCGGGCGGGGCGTCGGCGTTGCCCTCGGCCCGGTCGCGGTAGGTGGCGGCGCGGCCGAGCAGGATCAGGGTGACGGGCGTGGTCACCGTGAGGAACAGGCCGATCAGGAGGTCGCGCAGGACCAGTCGTCCCTCCGTCACCGAGAAGAACACCACCGAGGCCGCGACGATCAGGGCCATGCCGAGGGTCGCCCCGAGGGTGGGGGCGTGGACGCGCTCGTAGAAGGTCCGCAGGCGGATGAGGCCGGCGGCGCCCGTGAGCGAGAAGCCGGCGCCCGTGAGCGCCAGGGCGACCACGAGCCAGGCGCCCCAGGCGGGCAGATCGACGCCGGTCACTGGATCACCTCGCCCTGCATCAGGAACTTCGCCAGCGCCAGGGTCGCGGCGAATCCGAGCAGGCCGATGACCAGGGCGGCCTCGAAATAGAGCCCGCTGCCCGTGCGCATCCCGTGCACCACGATGGCGAGCATGCCGTTGAGGTAGAGCGTGTCGAGGCCGAGCACGCGGTCCTGCGCGCGCGGACCGCGCAGGACTCGCCAGGCGGCGAGCGTCATGGCGAGGACCAGCATGGCCTGAGCCAGTCCCAGGCCATAGGTGAGGACGAGCGTCGGGCTCACGAAAAGACCTCCATCAACGGGCGCTCGTAGCGATCCTTGACCCGGCGAACCCACGCGTCACCGTCGGTCAGGTCGAGGACGTGGAGGAGCAGGCGGCCGGTGTTCGACTCGTACTGGATCCACAGGGTGCCGGGCGTCGCCGTGAGGATGATCGACAGCACGGCGAGGCCGTAGGGGCTGCGCAGGTCGAGGGGGATCGAGACGAAGCCGGTGCGGCGGGTCCCCCGACGCAGGCCCAAAATCACCTTGGCGACGTCGATGTTGGACTGCACCACATCGACGAGGACGTGCCCCGCGAGTCCCAGGATCACCCCCGGCGCCCGCACGCGCACGGCTTCGGGGCGCAGGGCCCGCATGACGAAGGGCACGAGCCATCCGACGGTCACCGCGAGAAGCCCCGTCGCCGGCGTCAGAGGCGAGTTCAGCAGCACCCACATCGCGAAAAGGCCGAGGGAGAGCAGGGGGTAGGGCAGGAGCCGGTTCATGGGGTGCCCCCATCGAGGACCGCGCGGACATAGGCGGCGGACTGCGCCAGCCACTCCACCGTGCGGTCGGTGTAGGCGAGCCCCGCCCCGCCCCACAGGGTGAGGCCGAGGCAGACGGCCAGCAGACCCGCCAGCGCGGCGAATTCGAGCCGGCCGATCACCGGGTCGGGACCGTCGTGCGGCACCCAGAACCCCTGGATGCCGAGGCGCACCAGGGGCATCAGGGTGCCGAGGCTGGAAAGGGTCAAGACGAGGACGAAGCCCCAGGCCAGGGGCGTCATCGCCCCGCCCGCCAGCCCCGAGAACATCGCGAGCTTGCCGATGAAGCCGGCGAGCGGCGGCAGGCCGGCGAGCATCAGGGTGCAGAGCAGGAAGCCGCCGCCGACGATCGCCACGGCCGCCGGGATCGCGCGGCCGGTCTCGGTGGCGCCGTCGTCGTCGAAGGGGTCGTGGTACTCGTCGGCGAACACGGCGAGGGAGGCGGCGGCCGGGTCGCGGCCGCGCTGGAGGATCTCGCCCAGCAGGAACAGCGCGCCTGCCGCCAGGGTCGAACCGACGAGGTAGAACAGGGCCCCCGACAGGGCGGCTGGGCTGCCGGTGCCGAGGGCGGCGAGCACGGTGCCGGACGAGATCATCACCGCGTAGGAAGCCGCCCGCGTGAGGTCGCGCGCGGCGAGGATCCCGATGGTGCCGTAAGCGACGGTCGCGAGCCCGCCGGCGAACAGCCAGCCCTGGCCGAACCCCGCCGAGGCGCCGGTGCCGAAGAGCAGCAGGCTCAGGCGCACGACGACGTAGAGACCGACCTTGCTGAGGATCGCCAGGATGGCGGCGGCGGGTGCGCTCGCGGCGGAATAGGTCGGGGCCAGCCAGAACCCGAGGGGCCAGGCGCTGCACTTGATGAGGAAGGCGATGCCGAGCACCGCGCATCCGGCCTCGAACAGCCCGGCCTCGGCGCCCGCGGGAGCGGACAGGCGCCGGGCGAGGTCGGCCATGTTAAGGGTGCCCATGGTGCCGTAGATCAGGCTGACGCCGACGAGGAAGAACAGCGACGCGATGAGGTTCACGGCGATGTAGGTGAGCCCGGCCCTGACCCGCGTCTCGCCGGAGCCGTGCAGCACCAGGCCGTAGGAGGCGGCCAGCATCACCTCGAAGAACACGAACAGGTTGAAGAGGTCGCCGGTGAGGAAGGCACCGTTCACCCCCATCAGCAGCAGCAGGAACAGGGCGTGGAAGCGCGGTCCCGCCCGGTCCCAGCGGGCGACGGCGAAGACGAGGGCGGCCAGGGCGAGAACGCCCGTCAGCACCAGCATGAGCGCCGAGAGCCGGTCGGCGACGAGGACGATGCCGTAGGGGGCAGCCCAGTTGCCCAGGCGGTAGACCTGGGGGGCCTCCATCGCCCCGCGCGCCAGGAGGAGGGCGGTGACGAGGAGCACCGTGGTCGTGGCGAGGCTGATGGCCGCCTTGAGGCCGCTGCGGCGCTCGTCGAGCAGCAGCATCAGGCCCGACGCCGCGATGGGCAGCACGACGGGCAGGACGATGAGGTGGTCGGCTCCCGAACTCATGCGCCGGGCTCGCGGCCATCGACGTGATCGCTGCCGGTGATGCCCCGGGCGGCGAGGAGGACGACGAGGAACAGGGCGGTCAGCGCGAAGCTGATGACGAGGGCGGTGAGCACCAGGGCCTGGGGCACCGGGTCGGCGATCCGTGCCGCATCGGCGCCGGCTTGAAGGACCGGCGGGGCACCCACCGTCAGGCGGCCCATGGCGAAGATGAACAGGTTCACCGCATAGGTCAGCAGCGACAGTCCGAGGACCACCTGGAAGGTGCGTGGCCGCAGGAGCAGCCAGACGCCCGAGGCGGCGAACAGACCGATCCCCAGGGACAGGACAATCTCCATCAGCGCTTCGTCTCCATGCAGGCTTCCGTCTCCATCTCGGCCGCCGCCTCGCGGGCGCGGCGCAGGGATTGCCGCGCCAGGGCGACAAGCATGAGCACGCTGGCCCCGACGACGAGGACGACGACGCCGAGATCGAAGGCCACGGCGCTGGCCAGGGGGATTTTCCCCAGGACCGGCACGTCGGCGTACTGGAAGGCGGCGGTGAGGAACGGGCGGCCGAACAGCCAGGGCACGGCGCCGGCCAGGACGGCGACGAGGAGGCCGAAGCCGATCCACGCGATCGGCTGGATGCGCAGGCGCACTTCGACCCATTGGGCGCCGTGGGCCATGTACTGGAGCACGAAGGCGATGGTGAGCGCGATGCCGGCCGCGAATCCGCCGCCGGGCCAGTCGTGCCCGCGCAGGAAGAGGTGCAGGGCCAGCACGCAGATGAACGGGAACAGCCAGGTGATCACCACGCCGGGGATCAGCATGGCGTCGGCGGCGGTGTCGCCGACGCTGCGATCCTCGTGGGCGCGATCGGCGGCCTCCTGCCTGAGTTGCTGCTTCGGACGCTCCAAGCTGTCGGCGGCCGGGCGGAACCGGCGGAGCAGAGCGAAGACCGTAAGACCGACGATTCCGAGGACGCAGATCTCGCCCATGGTGTCGAAGGCGCGGAAATCCACCAGCAGGACGTTGACGACGTTGCGACCGCCGGCCTGGGGATAGGCTTCGTCGATGAACCAGCGGGCGATCCCCTCGGGGGCCGGCCGGGTCATCACCGCGTAGGCGAGGGTGGCGAGCCCCGTCCCGACGGCCCCCGCGACGGCGAAGTCGGTGAAGCGGCGGCGGCGCGCGCGGCGGTGCTCGGCGGCCGGCGCGGGAATCGCCGCGTCGCGCTTGGGCAGCCAGCGCAGGCCGAGCAGCAGCAGCACCGTGGTGACGATCTCAACGAGGAGCTGGGTGACGGCGAGATCGGGCGCCGACAGCCAGACGAAGGTGAGGCTGCCGACGAGGCCCGCCCCGCCCGTGAGGATCACGGCCGACAGGCGGTGGTACTTGGCGCGCTCGGCCGCGCCCACGGCGCAGGCGCCGCCCACCAGCCACAGGAGCGCGAAGGCGGGATCGATCCCGGAGAGGTCGGGGACGGACATCGGCGGAAGGCCGCGCGCGAGGACGGCCGACAGGCCGGCGATGAGGGCGACGAGGAACAGGGTGCGCAGCTGCACCTGAACCCGCGTCGCCCCGAGGCTCCGCTCGAGCCAGCGGGCCGCGTGGACGAGGCCGGTCATGGCGCGCTCGAACATCCAGCCGCCGTCGAGGCGGTGCAGGAGCCAGGGGCCGCCGCGGGGGTTGGTGTTGATGCGCCGGCCGAACGCGAGGTAGAGGCCGACACCGCCGGCGAGCGCCCCCATGCTGAGGGCGAGGGGCGCGTTGAAGCCGTGCCAGATGGCGAGGTCGTAGGCCGGGCCGGCTTCGCCGAACACGGCGCGCGACGCCGTCTCCAGGGCCGGCCCGATGGTGAGGTTCGGGACGAGGCCGACACTGATGCAGGCCAGGACCAGGATCTCGATGGGCAGGCGCATCCAGCGCTCCGGCTCGTGCGGCGCCTTCGGCAGGTCGTGGGGCGGCGCCCCGAAGAAGGTCTGGCGGATGAAGCGCAGGGAATAGAGCACCGTGAAGGCGGAGGCCACGGTCGCCAGCACCGGCAGGGCGAGCTGGAGCGGGTGGTCGCCGACGTTGTCGACGGCCTCCGACAGGAACATCTCCTTCGACAGGAAGCCGTTGAGCAGGGGCACGCCGGCCATGGCGGCGGCGGCGACCATGGCGAGGGTCGCGGTGTAGGGCATGGCCCGCCACAGGCCGCTGAGGCGGCGCATGTCGCGGGTCCCGGTCTCGTGGTCGATGATGCCGGCCGCCATGAACAGCGACGCCTTGAAGGTGGCGTGGTTCACCGTGTGGAAGATCGCCGCGACCACGGCCAGCGGCGAGTTGAGGCCGAGCAGAAGCGTGATCAGCCCGAGGTGGCTGATGGTGGAATAGGCGAGCAGGCCCTTGAGGTCGTGCTGGAAGATCGCGCTCCAGGCGCCGACCAGCATCGTCGCCATGCCGGCGGTGCCGACGATCCAGTACCAGGCGTCGGTCTCGGCCAGCACCGGCCAGAAGCGGATCATCAGGAAGATGCCGGCCTTCACCATGGTGGCGGAATGCAGGTAGGCGCTGATCGGCGTCGGTGCCGCCATGGCGCGGGGCAGCCAGATGTGGAACGGGAACTGCGCCGATTTCGTCAGGGCCGCCGCCAGGACCAGGACGAGGGCGGGCAGGTAGAGCGGACTCGTCCGGATGGCATCGCCGGATGCCAGGACCACGGCGAGATCGTAGCTGCCGACGATGCGGCCGACGAGCACCATGCCGACGAGGAGGCACAGGCCGCCGAAGGCCGTGATGGTCAGGGCCATGCGGGCACCGTCCCGCGCCGCGCGGTTGTCGTACCAGTAACCGATGAGCAGGAACGAAAAGACGCTCGTGAGCTCCCAGAACACCACGAGCTGAATCAGGTTGCCGGCCAGCACGATGCCGAGCATCGCCCCGACGAAGGCGAGGAAGAACGAGAACAGGCGCGGGACGGGGTCCCGCGCCGACATGTAGTAGCGCGCGTAGAGCACCACGAGGGCGCCGATGGCGAGGACGAGGACGGCGAACAGCCAGGCCAACCCGTCGAGCCGGAGCGTGAACGCGACGCCCAGCGAGGGCAGCCAATCGATGGTCTGCACCACCGGCGCGGCGCCGACGCGCGGAGAGAGCGCACCGACGCAGGCGAGGCTCGCGAGCGTGACGAAACCGGCCAGCAGGGCGGCGGCGTTGCGCGCGTCCCGGGGCAGCAGGGCCGCCGCCACGCTGCCGAGGAAGGGCAGGAGCGCGGCCGCAACGAGGAGGGGCTCGGCAGGCATCAGGGGCAGGGGCCTCGAAAACGGGGTCCGGCCGCGTGCTCTGGACGATTTTTCGCAGTTTGTCGCCCCGGCATCCCCGACGGGGCCCCGATGAACCGGACCGCACGCCCGAGCATTGACACGTCGAGGCCTGCGTCACGGCCCCCTGGAGTCACCCATGACGGCCCCCTGGAGTCACCCATGAAAACCTATCGGTGGAGCGCCGTGCTCCTCGCCGCCTCCCTGTGCGGGCCGGGCACCCTGGCCCTGAGCGCATCCGCGCGGGCCGCCGAGGACGCCGGTGCAAGCCGGGAGTCCCGGTTCCCGACTGCTCCGGCGCCGGGCACCATGCGGGTCTCCAAGATCATCGGGGTCGGCGTCATCGGCATGGATCACGTCCGCGTCGGCACCATCGAGGACGTGCTTCTCGCGGCCGATGGCCGGATCGAGACCGTCGTGATCGGCGTCGGCGGCTTCCTCGGCCTCGGCGAGAAGTACGTCGCGGTCCCCTTCGACCTGCTGGCCTGGAACGTCGGCGACGTGCCCCTGACGGCGGGACCGACCTCCGTCGCCACCCCACGGAACGCCGCGACCACGGCCGAGGCCGCCCAGGCCGGCCCGCAGACGATGCCGGGCAGCGACACCACCCGCGACGTCCTCGGCGCCGTCGAAGACAAGCACAGCGGCCGGGTCACCGACGCGACCGGATCGACGGAGGCGCAGAAGCCCACGGGCGAACGGGCGACCGTGCTGGCCGGCGCTTCGGGCAACGCACCCGTCCGGGCCGAACTGCGGCTGACGAAGGCGGAACTCGCCGCCGCCCCCGCCTTCCGATTCGACGGAAAGCAACCGTGAGGACCGCGCGATGAACAAGGTTCTGGCCGCCCTCTTCCTGATCGGGGCTGCAGGCGACGCCCTCGCCCAGGCGATGAACCCGGCGCCGCCGATCCCGGAGACCGGGCCGGCGGGCTCCAATTCCGCCGCCAACACCCTCTCGTCGATGGACTTCAACTGGGTCTGGGCCAGCCTCGTCGTCATCGGTCTCGGCACCGCGCTCTGGTACCTCGTGCGACGCCGGGCGCGGTGAGGGTCACGGGGCGCGAACGGCCCCGGCACTCGGGAAGAACAGCTGCTCGCCGCCGATCCTGTAGGCGGCGATGGAGGCCTGCCCCTCCGGCGAGACGAGCCAGTCGATGAAGGCCTGCCCCTCCTTCACCTTCACGGCGCGGTGCTTGTCCGCGTCGACCAGCATCACGCCGTAGGGATTGAACAGGCGCTTGTCGCCCTCGACCAGGATGGCGAGATCGCCCCGGTTCTTGAACGCGAGCCAAGTGCCGCGATCGGCCAGGAGGTAGGCGTCGAGGGCGGAGGCCGTGTTCAGGGCCGGCCCCATGCCCTGGCCGACGTCGCGGTACCATTCGCCCTTCACGGCGGCCAAATCGATCCCGGCCTCCTTCCAGGCCCGCAGCTCGGCGCTGTGGGTGCCGGAGCGGTCGCCCCGCGACACGAACGGCGCCTTGGCCGCCGCCACCTTCCGGAGGGCTGCGGTGATGTCGGTGCCCTTGGCGCCGGCCGGGTCGCCCTTGGGGCCCACCAGCACAAAGTCGTTGTACATCACGTCGAAGCGCGCCTTGGCGAAGCCCTGCGCCACGAAGGCGTCCTCCGCCGGCCGGTCGTGGACGAGGACCACGTCGGCATCGCCCCGGCGCGCCGCGTCGAGGGCCTGGCCGGTGCCGAGGGCCACCACCTTCACGGCGATGCCGGTCTTCGCCGCGAAGGCGGGCAGGATGTGCTTGAACAGGCCGGACTGCTCCGTCGAGGTGGTGGAGGCCACGACGATGGAGGCCGGCTCGGCGCTCACGGGGGAAGTCCCCAGAAGTACGAGAAGTCCGAGGGTCAGGAAGCCGCGGCGAGGGAAATCCAAGGCAGTTCTCCATCGAAATAGGCACGCGCTTCGGGCGTACGCGAGGACAGGAGGGTGGTGCGGGTCGGGCCGTGCTCGACGGCGCGGCCGCGCGCGAGGACGATCACGTCGGCGGCGAGCCGCGCGACCTGCGCGAGGTTGTGCGACACGAGCACGACCTTGGTGCCCACCGCCGCCATCTCGGCGATGAGCGCTTCCACGAGGTCGGTTGCGCCGGGATCGAGGTTCGCCGTCGGTTCGTCTAGGAGCAGGAGATCGGGGCGGGCCGCCCAGGCCCGGGCGAGGGCGAGGCGCTGCTGCTCGCCGCCGGAAAAGCGCGTGGCCGGGTCGCCGGCCCGGTGGGCGAGGCCGACCCGGGCCAGGGCCGCGCGGGTGCGCTCCCCGCGCTCGGCCCGGGGCAGTCCGAGGCGCGCGAGGCCCAGGGCCACGTTGGCGGCGGCGCTCGCCCGGATGAGGGCGGGCTTCTGGAACACGAAGGCCCGGCGCGCCGCACCCGGCACCCGCAGGCTGCCGCTCGTCGGGACGAGGAGGCCGTCGATCACCCGCAGGGTCGCGCTCTTGCCCGCCCCGTTGGGACCGACGAGGGCGGTGATGCCGCCGGGCGGGATCGCGAGGCTCAGGTCATCGAGGATCGTGGTGCCGTTCAGGATCAGGCGGATGTCCGTGAGGGTGATGCCCGCCATCCCGCTCACCCGTAGGCGCGGGCGGCGTGGCCGCGCAGGAGGGCGGCCACCGCATTCACCGCGATGACGAGGGCGATGAGGACGAGCCCGAGGGCCAGGGCGAGGCTGAGATCGCCCTTCTGGGTCTCCAGGGAGATCGCCGTCGTCATGGTGCGGGTGTGCCCGTCGATGTTGCCGCCCACCACCAGTACGGCGCCGATCTCGGAGATCGCCCGCCCGAACGCGGCCAGCGCCGTCGTGACCAGCGAGAAGCGGGTGTCGTAGATCAGCACCCATGCCCGGCGCGGCGCCGACAGGCCGAGGGAGCGCAGCTGCTCGCCGAGATGGTCCTCGGCATCGGCGATCACCTGCCGGGTGAGGGCCGCCACCAGGGGGGTGGCGAGCACCGCCTGCGCCGCCACCATGGCGCCGGGGGTGAACAGCAGGCCCAGCGGCCCGAACGGTCCCGAGCGCGACAGGACGAGGTAGAGCACCAGCCCGACGATCACCGGCGGCAGCCCCATGAACGCGTTGAGCAGCCCGACGATCGCGGGCCGTCCCCGGAACCGCGCGACGGCGAGGAACGCGCCCAGGGGGATGCCCAGGAGCAAGCCGATGGCGACGGCCGACAGGCTGACGCGCAGGGACAGCCACGCGATGGCGACGACATCGCGGTCGAGGGTCGCCAGCCGTGAAAACGTCTCGTGGAGGGTCTCGGTCATGCGGGCCGGATGCGGAGGGTCCGCTGCGATGCTACGCCCGGCCGGACAAGATCAATAGGCAGCCTACTTCCTATGTGCCGGACCCAGACGATCGATGACGCGCAGGGCTACCAGAGCGTGGCATGCGGATAGTACGCGAGGGTGTCGCCGGGCGCGACGCCGATGGCCTCGTCCGGCAGTTCGGCGAGGCCGTCGCTCCCGGTCAGCGACGTGAGGAGGCCGGCGCCCTCGCGGGGGAAGTTGCGCGCTTCCATCACGCCGTCGGGACCGGGCGCCACGGTGACGCGGACGAATTCCCGGCGCCCCGTCTTCTTGCGATAGGTGAAGGCGGCACGCATCCTCTGGGGAACCACCGGCACGGCGCTTTCGCCGCTTAGGCGCGCGAGCAGGGGACGCACCACGAACAGCAGGGTTACATAGACCGCGACGGGATTGCCCGGCAGGCCGACGAACGGGGTGCCGTTCACGAGGCCCATGGCGACGGGGCGGCCGGGCTTGATGGCGAGGCGCCAGAACAGGAGCTGGCCGACCGCCTCCACGGCGGTGCGGATATGGTCTTCCTCGCCCGTCGAGACGCCGCCCGAGGTGAGGATGAGGTCGTGGTCGCGGGCGGCGTCCGCGAGGCGCGCGGCCAAGGCCCCGGGTTCGTCGCGCAGGATGCCGAGATCGTCCACCTCGACCCCAAGGCGGGCGAGGAGGGCGGCCAGCATCACCCGGTTGGAATCATGGATGGCGCCGACCCCGAGGGGGGCGCCCGGCTCGGCCAGCTCGTCCCCGGTGGAGAACAGGGCGACGCGCAGGCGGGTGCGGACGGGCAGCTGCGCATGGCCGGTGGCGGCGGCGAGCGCCACATCCTGCGGCACGAGTCGGCGGCCCGCGGCGATGATGCGCTCCCCACGCGCGACATCCTCGCCCGCGGCCCGGGCGTTGGCCCCGCGCTTCAGTCCCTGCGGCAGCAGGACCACGTCGCCGTCGCGGCGCACGTCCTCCTGCATGAACACGGTGTCGGCGCCGGGCGGCAGGGCGGCGCCGGTGAATATCCGGACGGCGCCGCCGGGGGTGTCGATACCGTCCGGCACGGCCCCCGCCGGAAGCCGGCCCCGGACGGGCAGGCGGGTCTCGCCATTCGCCTCCAGATCGGCGTATCGCACGGCGTAGCCGTCGACGGCGGAATTCGCGAACGGCGGAACGTCGTGGCCGGCCACGACGTCCTCGGCCGCCACCCGCCCGTCGGCCCGGGCGAGGGGCACCCACTCGGTCCCGGCCAGGACGGGCAGGCGCGCGGTGATGAGGCTCGCCGCGTCCTCGATCCGCATCAGGGCCCCGCCGAAGGCGAAGCAATCGTCACTCAGCTGCGCCATGTCGCCTCCCGAGCCTGTCCAGGGTCGCAGCAAAGGGTTCGGAACTGGCGAGGACGAGGTCGGCGATGGCCGCGATCGCGTCGAGGTCCACCACCGGTACGCCCGCCTCGGGGAAGACCGTATCGCTCGCGACCCCGACGATGCGCGGATCGCCGGGATGGAGCGGCGGCCGGCCGTTGGCGGCGCGGTGAACCTCGAGCTTGGCGTGCGCCTCGCGCTTGAAGCCCTCGACGAGGACGAGGTCGCACGGCGAGAGCTTTTTGAGGAGATCGGCCAACGTGGCTTCGCCCTCGTCCGCCACCTCGTGGATCTGGACCCAGCGCCGGGCGGACGAGACGATGACCTCGCCGGCCCCCGCCTCGCGGTGGCGGTGGGAATCCTTGCCCGGCTGGTCCACATCGAACTCGTGATGGGCGTGCTTGAGGGTCGCCACCCGCAGCCCGCGCGCCACGAGGGCCGGGATCAGCCGCGTCAGCAGGGTGGTCTTGCCGGCTCCGCTCCAGCCGGCGAGGCCGATGATCCGGGGCGCGGTCATGGAGTTTCTCCGACGCGGAAGCCGAGGTCGCGGAGCGCCGCGCGGGTCGGTTCCTCGGCGAGCACGTCGAGGAAGGCCGCGAGCGCCGGCGTATCGCGCTTGTCCGCCGCGTAGGCGAAGTCGTAGCGCTCTTCCGTGAGCGGCAGGAAGCCGAGGCCGTAGGCGCGGGCCACGGTGGAGATGGCGACGCCCCAGTCGGCCCGCCCCTGCGCCACCGCCGCCGCCACGGCGTTGTGCGAGCGCGGCTGGTTCCAGAACCCGGCGGGCCGGCTCCCCCGCAGGAGATCGTCGACGAGCGCGCGGGTGCCGGAGCCGACATTGCGGTTGACCATCACGGCCTCGGGGACGGCGAGCGCGGCGGCCACCGCCGCCCCGGCCTCGCGATCCGCGAACAGGGGATCGCCGCGCCGGAACACCACCCCCTGGAGACGTCCCCAACCGGGGGCGAGGCGGAAGCCCTCGGCGAGGAAGGGGCTGTTGTAGAGGCCGGTCCCGGGGTCGAGGAGGTGGAGGGCGGCGAGATCGCATTCGCCGCGCTGGAGGGCGGCGAGCCCCCCGGCGGAACCGACCCAGAGGGTGCGGGCCCGCAAGCCCCGTTCGGCCAGGAGACCGACGACGCGGTCGAGGCCGACGCAGTGGCTGCCGATCAGGGTGAGGTCGGGCGGGCGCACGCCCGCCCCGAGCCGGGTGACGGACACGGTCTCGCCGGCCTCGACGCCCGAGCGCGCGGCGGGGACGGCGAAGAAGCCGTCGGCCTGGGAGAACGCCGTGACGGAGCCCGACCCCTTCGACAGGGCCAAGGCGACCATCCCGCCGGGCGTCTCGGCCAGGGACGCCATCACGAATTCCGTCCGCCCGAGTTCGGAGGCTACGCGCTGCGGCAGCACGGCCGCGACGGCCTCGTCCTCCCGCGGCGGCAGGCCCGCCATGGCGCGGATGAGGGGCACGACGAAATCGTGGAACGTGAACATGGCCGAGGTCGGGAAGCCCGGCAGCACGATGATGGGCTTGCCCTCCGCCACGGCGAGGCACAGGGGCTTGCCCGGCTTGAGGGCGACGCCGTGGACGAGGATGCCGGGGGACCCGAGATCCTTCAGGATGCGGTGGGAGACGTCACCCGCCCCCTTCGAGGTGCCCCCCGAGAGGATGACGATGTCGGTCTCGGCGAGCGCCCGGTGCAGGGCCTCCCGCAGGGCGGCCGCGTCGTCCGGGACGATGCCCAGCGGCACGGACTCGCCGCCGTTCTCGGTGACGGCGGCGGCGACGATCGGCCCGTTGGAATCGTAGATCGCTCCGGGGGGGAGGGGCGCGCCGACGGCGACGAGCTCGTCGCCCGTCGAAAGCACCGCCACGCGGGGCCGGCGCACCACCGGAACGCGGGCAAGGCCGCAGGCGGCCAGCATGCCGATTTCCCGAGCCGTGATCCGTAGACCCTTGCGCAGGACCGTCTCGCCGGCGGCCATGTCGGCCCCGGCATAACCGACGAACTGGCCCGGCCGCGCCGCCTGGACGAGGTCGATGGCGAGCGCTTCACCCTGGAACTCCGTCTGCTCGACCATCACCACGGCGTCGGCGCCGCGCGGGATGACGCCGCCGGTGGCGATGGGGGTGGCGGTGCCCTCGGCCACGGCGAGGCGCGGCGCGACGCCGCAGGCGAGGATTTCGGGGTTGAGGATCAGGCGCCGGGGGCTCGCGGAACGCGAGCCCTGCGTGTCCGTGGCCCGCACGGCGAAGCCGTCCACCAAGGCCCGGTCGAAGGGCGGCACGTCGATGGGGGAAGCGACATCCCCGGCCAGGACACGGCCCAGGGCTTCGGCGAGGGCGACTGACTCGGACGGCAGGGTCCTGTGGGGCACCGCCGCCCGGAAGCGCGCCGACGCCTCCTCGCGGCTCACCACGGTCAGGAACTGCTCCTGCCGGGCCGCCGCCGCGAGGCGTTCGCGGAAAGGAAGATCGCGCTCCGTCATCGTCACAGCGGCAGGGTCCCGAGTCTGGTGCCCTCCGAATAACCCTCCCGCTCCGGCGGCACCAGGATGGCCGCATCCGCCTCGGCGAGGTGCGACAGGGGAAGGTCCGCCCCGCCGAGGGGCTCGAGGCCATCGGCGTGGCGGTGCACGAACACCACGTCGCTAATGCCGATGGTGGCGGTGACCTTGCGCAGCAGCGTGCCGCCCTCGGGCTCGGACACGCGAACGCCGGACAACGCCGCCAGCAGGGGACGCCCGAGGGTGAGGAACACCGCGAGCGCCGCCTCGGGGCGGCCCGGCAGCAGCAGGATGGGACGGCCCCCGGCGCGGCCGAAGGCGGCGGTCTCACCCGGGCGGAGCGCGATGCCGTGGGCCAGGACCTCGCCGGCCAGGGTTAGGGCGGCGACGGCGTGGTCGGTCCGACCGGGACCGGTGCCGCCGAGGACCAGCACGGCATCGGCCCGCGCCGCACGGATCGCGTCGGCGATGCCGTCGAGGGTGTCGGGCGCGTCGATGCGCTCCCCCAACTCGACGCCCTCGCGGGCGATCAGGACCGAGAGCGTATCGGTCGAGGGCGTCGCGGCGGCGATGAGGGCGACGCGCGGGACGCGCACGGCGATGGACTCGACGCCGGCCGCCGCCAGGGCGAGGAGATGGCGCGGAGCGACACGCATGCCGGCGGCGAGGAGGCGGGTGCCGGCCGCGACGTCTTCGCCCCGTTGGCGGACGCCGTCGCCGGGGGGAGCGTCAGCGACGATCGCCCGGCCCTCCAGGGCTTCGGGCGGGAGCACGGTGTCGGGCCCCTCGGGAAGGTGTTCCCCCGTCTCGACCCAGACCGGCGGAGCGCTCGGAAGGATCGGCGAATAGGCCGAGGCCCCGGTGACGGCATCGGCTCGCACCGCCCAGCCGTCGCGCAGGGCCGTGGGGCGTTCGGGCCAGCCGCGTTCGGCGATGATGTCACGGGCCGCCGCGAGGCCGAGGGCCTCACGGGGGGGCAGCTTGCGCTCCGCCACGGGCGAAACGCCCGCGATCAGGCCCGACACCGCGTCGGCCAGGGGCATCAGGGCGGCCGAAACGAACCGCGTCACGCCGGTCTCGCGAAGGCGCGCCGTCGGCCGATCCCGGCTTCCGTCAGGGCGAGGAACGTCATGCGCCATCGCATGCGGCATCCGTCCGCGTTGATCAAGCGCGGGCGGTCTTCCTACCCGGCGTGTTCGCGCGCGGCACAGGGCCCCAGGGTGGAGCTCGGGACAGGACCTACGCACCTCGTCTAAGGTCCAGCCGAACCGGCGCCGGGCCGGGGGACCGGACCTGGAGAGCGATGCGGCGCCTGCGTTTCGTGCGATCCGTCCTTGGAGTGTTCGGCCTGCTCGCCGTCCCCCTCGTAACCCCGCCGGCCCTGGCGCAGATGCGCGGCCATGGCGGCCCGGTGCGGGCGCTCGCCGTGGTGCCGGGCGGCGAGATCGCGATCTCGGGCGGGTTCGACCAGGCGGTGATCGTGTGGGGGATCGCGAACGGCACCGCGCTCAGCGTCCTGCGCTTCCACGAGGGCGCCGTGAATGCCGTCGCCCCCCTGCCCGATGGTGGATTCGCCACGGCCTCGGAGGATGGCCGCATCGCCCTGTGGCGGATCGGCCGGCCGGAGCCCGAGCGGACCTTTGCCGAGCATACCGGGCCGGTGGCCGGGCTCGCGGTGTCCCCGGACGGGCTCAGCCTCGCCTCGGCCTCCTGGGACGGAACCGCGCGGGTCCGGCCCCTGGCCGGCGGACCGGCGCGGGTGCTGGCGGGGCATGCGGGCCCCGTCAACGCCGTCGCCTTCCTGCCCGACGGCCGGATCGCCACGGCGGGCTACGACGCGACCCTGCGGATCTGGCCGACGGAGGACGCGCCACCCCGCGTCATCACACTGCCGACGCCGCTGAACGCCCTCGCGGTGGCCCGCGACGGCGAGATCGCCGTGGCAGGCGGGGATGCGATCGTGCGCTTCCTGCGCCCGGACGGTAGTGAGCGGACCGCCAGCGAGGTCGGGCCGAACCCGGTAATCGCGCTGGCGCTCTCGCCCGACGAGACCCGCCTCGCCGCCGCCACGGCGGGGGGCACCGTCGCGGTCATCGACCGCGCTACGGGTGCGATCCTGCGCCGCCTCGTCGGGCCCGGCCTGCCGGTCTGGTCCGTGGCCTGGCGCGGCGACGAGCTCGTCACCGGCGGGAGCGACCGGCTGGTCCGGCGCTGGAACGCCATGACCGGCGAGCCCATCGGTGCGCTCAGCCTGCCCCGCCCCGCCGACACCCTGGCGACCTTCCACGGGGATCGCGGCGCGGAGGTCTACCGTGCCTGCGTCGCCTGCCACGCCCTCAGGCCGGGGGACGGACCGCGCGCCGGCCCGAATCTCGCCGGCATCATCGGTCGCCGCATCGCGAGCGAGCCCGGCTACCGCTATTCCGAGGCGCTGAAATCCATGGACCTCGTCTGGGATGCCGCCGCCATCGCCCGCCTGTTCGAGGTCGGTCCGGCCCGCTACACGCCGGGCACGCGGATGCCCGAGCAGACCATCAACACCGCCGAGGACCGCGAGGCACTCGTGCGCTTCCTCGAAAAAGCGACGGCCCTGCCGTGAAGCGCCCCCGTCAGGGGTGCCGGATCATGTAGCGGGCGTCGGGTCCGTAGCCCGCGAGCTTTTTCGCGAGCGCCGGATCGCCCGTCGCCTCGCAAAACCCCTGCGCCGCCCAGAAGGCGGATGAGCCGTTCACGGCGACGAGGGCGATGGGCGTGGCGTTGGCATGCACGACGAGGTCGGCGACGGCCCGACGGGCATAACCATGGCCCACGGCGTCGGGATGCAGGCCGAGATCGTGGAGGTAGATCGCTCCCGCAGCGTCGAGGGTCTCCGGCAGGGGCCGGTCCAGAGGCGGAATGCGGCCGAGCGGCCAGGGATAGGCGACGCAATAGCCCCGGATCGCCCCGTTCTCGCGCGCTAGCACCCGGCACAGGGCGGGGCTTGCCCGGAGCCGTTCGGCGAAGCGCGCGGGCGCCTCGTAATGGTCAGGGAACAGGTCATCGGCGAGGGCGACGACGGCTTGCAGATCGCCCGGCATCATGGCGTGCCAGCGTAGGGCCTCCATCGGCCGCGCTCAGACCGCCTCGCCCCGCTCCGCCCGCTCGCGAAGGTAATCCTCCGTCGTGCGGGTGCGCGTCCGCTCCGGCCCGGCATGGGGGTCGAAACCCTGGTTCAGGGCGGATTCGACGCGGCAATCCTCGCACATCATCAGGGCGTTGATCCGCTCAGGGCCGCCGGACCCCGAAAACATCCAGTGGCGCTCGCGCAGCTTCTCGACGACCCGCTCGATGGTGCTGCGGGTGCCGAACGGCTTGGCGCACGCGATGCAGCAGAACGGCTCCTCCTCCTTCACGATGCGGCGCGGCGCGGTCCAGGCCTCGAAGTCGAGCCCGGGGCGGAGATCGATGACCGATTCCGGGCAGGTGGCGGCGCAGAGGCCGCACTGGACGCACAGGCTCTCCTCGAAGGCCAGCAGCGGCCGGTCGCTGCTGTCCGACAGGGCGTTTGTCGGGCAGGCGCCGACGCAGGCGAGGCAGAGGGTGCAGTCCTCGGTACGGAAGTCGAGGCCGCCGAAGGGGGCCCCCGCCGCGAGGGGCACGAAGGCCGTGGGCCGGGGCGCCACCTCGTACATCTCGCGGAAGGCGAAGCGCAGCACCTCGCGCTTGCCACCGACGGGCATGAACCGGCTCGGCCGTGACGACGCCGTGCCGGAGCGGACCTCCGCCAGGGCGGCCCCGAGGGCCTCGGGATCGTCGGTCTCGATCACGGAGACCACGGGCGTCCCAGCGCCGTATCCGAGGGCCTGGGCCAGGGTCTCGGCCAGGGCCACGCTCCGGTGGAGGCTGTCGAGGTCGTGATGGGGCCGCGCCCGGGCGAGCACGCGCACGCCGGAGGCGCCAAAGGCGAACAGGGCCGCCATGGCCTCGGGGCCGAGCTGCGTGATCTCGTTGAGCCGCACCGGCAACACATGGGCCGGCAGGCCGTCGCCGTGGCGGGCCAGCGCATCGATGAGCGGCTCGCCGTGATCGCCGTCGTGGAACAGGATCGTAGCACCCCGGCCCCCGGACTCCCCGTAGGCCAGCATCAGGCTCCGCAGGCGCCGCATCAGGGCATCGGCGGGGGGCAGGGCGTAGGCCGCCGCCCCCGTCGGGCACACGGCGGCGCAGTTGCCGCAGCCGGCGCAAATGTAGGGATCGATGGCCACGGTATCGCCCGCCGACGCGATGGCCCCCGTGGGGCAGACCTCGAGGCAGCGGGTGCAACCGGTGATGCGCGAACGCGAATGCGCGCAAAGATCAGCGTGGAAGGTGACGAACTTCGTCTTGTCGAAGGTGCCGACGAGGTCGGCCGCCGCCGTGATGGCGCGCTCCACCGCAGCCGGATCGCGCGGGTCGGCGCGAAGGTAGCCGCTGCGCAGATCATGGGCGGGAAACAGCGGCGTGCCGCCGGTGAGGTCGAGGACCACGTCGCAGGTCGAGGTGGCGCCGTTACGGGGCGGACCGAAGACGAGATGCGTGCGCGACGAGGGGGCGGGGAGGGCGTAATCGTCGATCCGCAGCTCGAACGCCCCGAGCCGGCCGGTGGCGCCCGCCACGGTGCCCTGGAGCACGGGAAAGTCGTTGCGCTGGGGCGGCTCGACGGCGTCCGGACGGGTCAGCAGCACGGTGACGTCGAGACTGTCCGAAAGCCGCCGCCCGGCCTCGATGGCGACGGCGTCCCGGCCGTAGATCAGCGCGATGCCCTGGCTCTCCATGGAGACGGTGCCGGCGTCGGGGACGGGTTCGGCGGCGGCGGCCAGGAGAGCGGCCATCTTCGGCCCGGCCGCTTCGGCCTCGGTGGACCAGCCCGCGGTCTCGCGGATCTTGGCGTAGGTGACGCGGTCCTCCGCGCCCAGCTCCTCGGCGACCTCGTCGAACAGGGGCGCCTGCAGGGTGCAAGACACGGTGACGGGCCCGCCCTCACCCAAAGCTTCGCGAAAGCGGTCGAGCTCCCGCCCGCAGAGCTGGTCGGCGGTCCGCAGGGAGCCGCCACAGCCGCGCGCGATGGCGCTTGCGTCGAGGGGCATGGTCCCCTCGCAGGAACAGGCGAACACGATGCGATCGGACACGTTTGACCCTGAGGCATTGGGAGCGGGCGCGGCCCCTTCGCGGGGCCGGACGCATCCGTTATATAATCGAACGGTTCGAAACTACGAACGGACCAATTGACCGCACCGGGGACGGGCCGCACGCCGGACCGGCGGCGGTTTCGGTCCCATCGCGAAGGTTCTCGACATCACGGCACCACCCATGACCCAGTCCTTCGTCCATGAGCCGGTCGTCCAGGGGCCGGTCATCCCTGAGCCGGCCGCGCCCGTACTGCCGCCGGCCTTCCGCTGCGTGCTCGCGCCGGCGACCGACGATGCCTTTTCGCGCGCCCGTGCGCTCGCCGAGGACGGGGCCGGCGACGCCGCGGGGACCCTGGTGCTGGTCGAGCGCGGGGACATCCTCGATCTCGCCGTGATCCTCGCCCCGGACGAGCCCCTGGCTTTGTCGCGGCGGGCCTTTCTCGTCGGCATGCTCGCCCTCATCGATGCGGTGGGCACCCACGCCGCGCCGGAGATGCCCATCACCTTGCTCTGGCCGGACACCCTGATGTTCGACGGCGCGCGCCTCGGCGGCGGGCGCCTCGGCCAGCCGGAGGGCTGCGCCGAGGACGCCGTGCCGGACTGGCTGGTCTTCTCCGCCATGCTCGTCGTCTCCAAAACCCGGATCGGGGACCCCGGCCTCACGCCGGATTCGACGGCCCTCGATGAGGAAGGCTTCGCCCCCGGCATCCGCCTCGCCCTGGTGGAGAGCTTTTCCCGCAACCTCATGAAGGCGTTCGCCGTCTGGGAGGAGGATGGCTTTGCCGGCATCGGTGCGCGCCTCCTCGCCCACCTGCCGCAGGCCGGCGGCGCGAAGGCGGAGATCGATCGCCACGGCGATGCGCTGCTGGAGCGGGACGGCACGGTCGGGCGACTTGCCCTGGCGCCCGGCCTGTCCGAGCCGGCCTGGCGCGACCCCGCCACCGGCACGGTGCGCCTGTGAGCCCCCTCAAGCTGCCCCGCACCCTGCGGCTCGACCCCTCCGACAGCTTCGTGTTCGCGCGGGCCGCCGAGCCCGGGGAATGGGCCGTCACCGGCTCGTTCCTGTTCTGGGACCGGGATCCGGCGAGCCTGACGGGCAAGGAGCGGGTCGCCTTCCGCTCGGGCTTCCTCGGCGTGCGCTCGTTCGGGTTCTCGACCTTGGTGGTGGTAAGCGAGGCGAGCGAGGGCGAGCGTGAGGACGCCGCCGCCAGCCTGGCCCGCCATCTCCAAGACCACCTCGGCGCCCCGGACCGCGCAGCGGCCCTCGCGGCGGCGCGGGAAGAGATCGATTTTGCCGCCTCGCTCTGCGATCTACCCGTCGGCACCGTCGTGGCGCTGCATCGCACGGAGACGAACGGCGCGATCGCGGAAGCTTTTCGCACGTTGCACCAGAAACCCGGCGGCGAAGATCGCCTCCATGCCGGCGCCCGCGCCTTCCGCTTCGTCGAGACCGACGACGACGGGCCGGAGGAACACGCCGACCTCATCGGCCTCGCACGGAGCCGGACACCGTGACCGCACGCCACGCACACGACAGGGACCGTCGCGCATCATGACCGAGTTCTGGGTGTCGAGCGGCCACCATCTCACCCGGCGCACCGAGGGCGGCGGCCTCGGCGTCACGGACGAGCTCATCCTGGCCTATCTGGCGCGGCCGGAACTGATCCCGCCGGCGGAGGCCTGCGCGGCCGAGCGCGCCCTGTACGCGGACCTTCGCGCCGAGCCCCGCCGCGCCATCGCACCGGAGGCGGTGGCGGCCATCGCGGACGCCGATGCGCGAGAGAACTGGGCGGTGCTCCTGGCGTTCCGCGACCGGCTGCTCGGCGCGCGCTCCATCGAGGCGGCCTACGTCGGTCTCGTGCGCGAGGGTCTGCAGGGGACCCCGTCCCTGTTCCTCAACCAGCTCGTCCACCTCATCCTGCGCAACGCCCTCGACGGCTGCGACGACCCCTACGTCCTGCGCGCGGCCGAGCTGTTCTTCCGCACCCAGCGGGTGAGCCGGCACGAGGGCGCCGTGCTCCTGGCCGATGCCGAGGTGATCGAGGCGCGCGAGGGCTCCGCCCCGCTCTCGCCCCTCGTGGCGATGCTCGGCAAGGAAGCCGCCAACGAGCTCGACGTGCTGAACGACGAGAACGCCTGGAGCTACTGGAGCCGCTCCGACGCGTTCTCCATGGCGCTCAACCTCGGCTCGAGCCCGAAGAGCCGGGCGGCGCTCGCCCGCGTCATCGAGGTGTTCGTGCGCCACCTTCTCAACACCGAGGTGACGGTGACGCCCCTCGACCGGCTGGAGGACACGGACTGGCGCTGGTTCGTCGGCCTCGACGCGGAGGGCACGCGCATCGGCAACGCCCTGTGGCGGGGAGAGGCCATCGACGCGGCGATGCAGGAGCGGGTGGTCGCCCTGTTCGCGCTGACCTTCCTCGACCCCACGCGGGTCGATCCGAACGTCGGCGAGCGGCCGGTCTACCTGCTGCTCGCCGGCACGGCCGCACATCTCGTCCAGGTCAAGCCGCAGAACATCGTCGCCGGCCTGCCCCTGCGCGCCGCGTACCCGGCGGCCTGAGGAACTCCACCATGTCAGAGCCCGCCCCCCTCCAAAAACCCGACAACCACTTCGAGGTCGGCGTGGTGGTGGAGAAGCGCCGCCTCAAGGGACCGTGGGCGACCCATGCCTGGCTCCCCGTCGCCGTCCTGCCGGCGGCGCCCGCCGCACCGCCGGGCACGCGCCTCTCCGGCACGGAGGACGAGGGCACCTACTATGCCGGGGCCTACGACGTGCACCTGCACCCGGCCGAGACTGCGCATTACCGGGACAACCTCGTCTCCGGGCGTCCCGCCCTGTGGGTCGCCCTGCGCAAGCTCGGCGAGGGGGAGTACGAGGTCGCCACCGTGACGGCCGATCCCTACGAGGGCGAATCCATGGCCGAGGGCATCGGCGAGGTGGTCGAGGCGGTGCCGATGCCGCCCGACCTCCAGGCCAAGCTGCTGGCCTTCTTCGAGGCCCACCACATCGAGCGCGTGTTCGAGAAGCGCAAGCGCGACCGGGCCGACCCCGAGGCCCTGGCCCGGCAGGCCGGAGGCGCCGAGACCGGCCGCAAGGGGAGGCGGGAATGAGCGACGGCTTCCTCGCGCGCTGGGCCCGGCGCAAGCGCGACGTTCGCGAGAGCGAGCGAACCGAGACTCCGCCGGCGGACATGGAAGCCGTCGAGACCGCAGCGGTGCCGGGCGACGACGCCGTCGTACCGGAAGCGGCCGGCACCGAGGCGGAACTCGACCTCCTGGCCGAACTCCCCTCCCTCGACGACCTCACGGCAGAGACCGACCTGCTGCCATTCCTGCGCGCCGGCGTGCCGGCGGCCCTGCGCAACGCCGCCCTGCGGAAGATGTGGTCCGTCGATCCGGCCATCCGCGACTTCGTCAGCGAAGCGCGCGAGTACGCCTACGACTGGAACACGCCCGGCGGCGTACCGGGCCTCGGCCCGCTCCTGCCGGGCGACGACGTGAAGGCCATGCTCGGCCGGCTGTTCAATCGCGACCCGTCCGAAGCCGCCGAGGCCGAAGCCGGTGCGCCCGAGGTCGACCGGGCGGACGTCGACCGGGTGGACGTCGACCGGGTGGACGTCGATCGGGCGGAGGTCGATCGGGCGGACTTGGTGCAGCTCGATCCGGACATCGCGTCGGACCCCGCGCCCGGCCGGACGCTCCCGACGACATCGATATCCGCTCCTGATCCTGCAGATTTACCGGAGCGGCTGCCCGTAATATCCGGAACGACAGTTGCGCCGGTACGCCTGCGACGCCATGGCGGCGCAATGCCCAGCTGAGCCGTGGAATCGCGATTGCGCCAATCTCGAACGCTTTTTATCCTAGCTCCAATGTAGGCGATCCGCCTAAGATACGGCGCTGGTCAGAGTTCGGGTTCAAGGGTGGGATGGGTTCCGTCGCAGTGGCTATCGAGCATGCGGACGAGGGGCCTCGAGACGGGTTCGCTTCGGTGAGCGGAACCGTCGACGCGGTCGATCTGGAGCGTGCGCAACATTACGATCTCCTCGCCGTCCTCCTCGGGCGGGCGCCGGATCGTGACCTGCTGGTGACGCTCGGTGGTCTTCGCGGTGACGACAGCGTCCTCGGCCAGCCCGTCGAGGCCGTGGCGCGCGCGAGCCGCACGGCGGCACCGGACACGGTGGCGCGCGAATATCACGACCTCTTCGTCGGCGTCGGCCGCGGGGAACTGCTTCCCTACGCATCCTACTATCTCACGGGCTTTCTCAACGAGCGGCCCCTCGCCCGGGTGCGTGCGGACCTCGAGAGCCTCGGGATCGAGCGGGACCTGAGCATGACGGAGCCGGAGGATCACCTCGCGATCCTCCTCGACTGCATGGCCGGCCTCGTGGCGGGCCGGTTCGCGTCGGAGCCCGACGCCGCGCGCGGCTTCTTCGCGAGGCATCTCGAGCCGTGGGCCGGGCGCTTCTTCTCCGATCTGGAAGGGGCCAAGGCCGCCCGCTTCTACCGGACCGTCGGCGGCCTCGGCCGTGCCTTCATCGCGGTGGAGGCGCAGGCCTTCGCCATGGACGCGTGAGCGCCCGCGACCATCAGAATCCCGGATGCGCCGAGCGCGCATCCCCCGCCGTTTGAGGAGTGCCGATCATGCGACAGGACCAGAAGGACCAGCTCGGTCGTCGCCAGTTCTTCCGCGCGCTGGGCGGCGGAACTGTGGCGGCCGCCGTGGGCGTGGCGGCGACGCCGATGACGGCGACGGACGCCCAGGCCTACGACCCCGGCCAGGACGAGACCAAGGGGCGCTACCGCCTCACCGACCACGTCAAGGCGTTCTACCGGACCAACGGGTACGAGACGCTCAAGAACAGCACCAACGACGCCGGCAAGAAGTGAGGCAGCCATGCTGACGAAGCGTAAGAGCGGCACGGCGAGCCGCACCAAGCATCAGGCGGTAGCCGCCGGCCTCGCCGCCGGAATGCTCGACCGTCGCGGCTTCCTGCGGAAATCCGGCCTCGCCGCCGGCGCCCTCGCCGCCGCCGGCTCGATCCAGCTCGGCTCCGTGCGGCAGGCGCGCGCCGCCGGTGCCTCAGCGGTGGGCCCCGAGACCGTCATCAAGAAGAACGTCTGCACCCACTGCTCCGTGGGCTGCACGGTGACGGCCGAGGTGGTCAACGGCGTCTGGGTCGGCCAGGAGCCGTCCTACGCGAGCCCGATCAACCGCGGCACCCACTGCGCCAAGGGAGCGGCCATCCGCGAGCTCGTCTCGTCCGACCGCCGCCTGAAATACCCGATGAAGCTCGTCGCCGGGCAGTGGCAGCGCGTTTCCTGGGATCAGGCCATCGACGAGATCGGCGACAAGCTCGCGGCGATCCGCGAGAAGAACGGCGCCGACTCGGTCTACTGGCTCGGCTCGGCCAAGTTCACCAACGAGGCCGCCTACCTCATGCGCAAGTTCGGCGCGTTCTGGGGCACCAATTCCGTCGATCACCAGGCGCGCATCTGCCACTCGACCACCGTGGCGGGCGTGGCCAACACCTGGGGCTACGGCGCCCAGACTAATTCATACAACGACATCCGCAACGCCAAGACGATGATCATCCTCGGCGGCAATCCGGCCGAGGCTCATCCGGTCTCCATGCAGCACCTGCTGTCGGGCAAGGAGATCAACCGCGCGAATATGATCGTCATCGATCCGCGCTTCACCCGCACGGCCGCCCACGCCACGGAATACGTCCGCATCCGCTCGGGCACGGACATCCCCGTCGTCTGGGGCATCCTGTGGCACATCTTCCAGAATGGCTGGGAGGACAAGGAGTTCATCAGCCAGCGCGTCTACGCCATGGACGATGTCCGTCGCGAAGTTGCCAAGTGGACCCCGGAAGAGGTGGAGCGCGTCTCGGGCGTGCCCGGCGAGCAGCTCAAGCGCGTGGCGGAGAAATTCGCCAAGGAAAAGCCCGCGACCCTGATCTGGTGCATGGGCGCGACCCAGCACACGGTCGGCACCGCCAACGTGCGCGCGCTCTGCATCCTGTGTCTCGCCACCGGCAACGTCGGCAAGCCGGGCACCGGCGCCAACATCTTCCGCGGCCACACCAACGTGCAGGGCGCCACCGATCTCGGCCTCGATGTCACGTCGCTGCCGCTCTACTACGGCCTCGTCGAGGGCGGCTGGCGCCATTGGGCCCGCGTCTGGGACGTGCCGTACGAGTGGCTGCAGTCGCGCTTCGACGAGGTGCCCGCCACGGCCGGCCGCAAGGCCCGGACCCGTAAGGAGAACATGGAATCTCCGGGCATCACCTCGACCCGATGGTTCGATGCCGTGAACCTGCCGCCCGAGCAGATCGACCAGCGCAGCCCGCTGAAGGCCTTCATGGTGTTCGGCCACGGCGGCAACACCGTCACCCGCCTGCCCGAGGCGGTGGAGGGCATGAACAAGCTCGAACTGCTGGTGGTGGCCGATCCGCACCCCACCACCTTCGCGGCCCTGGATGCCCGGCAGGACAACACTTACCTCCTGCCGATCTGCACCTCCCTGGAGATGGACGGTTCGCGCACGGCGTCGAACCGCTCGATCCAGTGGGGCGAGCAGATCGTGCAGCCGGCCTTCGAGTCGAAGAACGACTACGAGGTACTCTACCGACTCGCCGTCAAGCTCGGCTTCGCCGACACGCTGTTCAAGGGCATCAAGATCGAGAACAACATTCCCTCGGCGGAAGACCTCCTGCGCGAGATCAACCGGGGCGGCTGGTCGACGGGCTATTGCGGCCAGAGCCCGGAACGCCTGAAGGCGCACATGCGCAACCAGGCCAAGTTCGATCTCATCACCCTCCGCGCCCCCAAGGATGACCCGGAAGTCGGCGGAGACTATTACGGTCTGCCGTGGCCGTGCTGGGGCAAGCCCGAGCTGCGGCACCCCGGCTCGGCGATCCTCTACAACACGTCGTTGCACGTGAAGGACGGCGGCAGCACCTTCCGGGCCCGCTTCGGCACCGAGCGCAACGGCGAAACCCTGCTCGCCGAGAACTCCTTCACCAAGGGGTCCGACCTCACCGACGGCTACCCCGAATTCACGTTCGGGGTGTTCAAGAAACTCGGCTGGGACAAGGACCTCACGGAGGAGGAGCGCGCCACCATCCTCAAGATCGGCGGCGAGAAGCCCGACACCGTGAGCTGGGCCACCGACCTGTCGGGCGGTATTCAGCGGGTCTGCCTCGACCACGGCGTGATCCCGTTCGGCAACGGCAAGGCCCGCGCCAACGCCTGGAACCTGCCCGACCCGGTGCCGGTGCACCGCGAGCCGATCTACACGCCGCGCCCCGATCTCGTGGCGAAGTACCCGACGCGCCCCGACGAGCGTCAGTTCCGCATGCCGAATATCGGCTTCTCGGTGCAGAAATCGGCGGTGGAGCGCAACGTCGCCCGCGACTTCCCGATCATCCTCACCTCCGGCCGCCTCGTCGAGTACGAGGGCGGCGGCGAGGAGACGCGCTCGAACCCGTGGCTCGCCGAACTCCAGCAGGACATGTTCGTCGAGATCAACACCGGCGACGCCACCGAGCGCGGCATCAAGGACGGTCAGTTCGTCTGGGTGACGGGCGCCGAGAACAGCTCGAAGGCCAAGATGAAGGCGCTCGTCACCGACCGCGTCGGCAAGGGCGTCGCCTTCATGCCCTTCCACTTCTCGGGTTGGTACGAGGGCCGCGACATGCGGGACTACTACCCTAAGGGGACCGACCCGGTGGTGCTCGGCGAGAGCTCGAACTCGGTCACCACCTACGGCTTCGATCCTGTGACGGGCATGCAGGAAACGAAGTGCACCCTATGCCAGATCAAGGCCGCGTGAGAGGAGCGCATCCATTATGGCCCGTATGAAGTTCCTCTGTGACGCCGACCGCTGCATCGAGTGCAACGCCTGCGTCACCGCCTGCAAGAACGAGCACGAGGTGCCCTGGGGCATCAACCGCCGGCGCGTCGTCACCCTCAACGACGGCAAGCCCGGCGAGCGCTCTGTCTCCATGGCGTGCATGCACTGCACCGACGCGCCCTGCGCCGCCGTGTGCCCGGTGAACTGCTTCTACACCACGGCCGACGCCGTGGTGCTGCACTCCAAGGACATCTGCATCGGCTGCGGCTACTGCTTCTACGCCTGCCCGTTCGGCGCGCCGCAATATCCGCGCGTCGGCAATTTCGGCTCGCGCGGCAAGATGGACAAGTGCACCTACTGCTCGGGCGGACCGGAGCCCGACCTGTCGGTGGCCGAGTACGAGAAGTACGGCTCGAACCGCCTCGCCGAGGGCAAGCTGCCGCTCTGCGCCGAGATGTGCTCGACCAAGGCCCTGCTCGCCGGCGACGGCGAGATGATCGCCGAGATCTACAAGCAGCGCGTGGTCAAGCGCGGCTACGGCTCCGGCGCCTGGGGCTGGAAGACCGCCTACCGCGAGACCGTGGCGATCTGATCGCCGCTCCGGGGCCGCTGCCCACGGGCGGCCCCACCCGTACGAGACGACTTCGAAAGGAACGCCGATGCGGCGGGCAGTCACGCTCTTCAGCACCCTCGTCCTCGCGGCGACGCTCCTGGCCGCTCCGGGCGTGTTCGCGCCGGCGCAGGCGCAGAGCCCGCAACAGCAGGACGGGCTGAACCCCATGGGCACCAAGCCCACGGCGGATTCGGTCAACGAGGAGTTCCTGTTCAAGCAGGCCGACAAGATCACCGGGCGCGTCAGCATCCCGGACCAGAAATCCGCCAACCTGATCCAGCCGCAGGGCCGCGAATACCGGGCCTTCCGCGAATCCTGGCTGCCCTGGATCGGGGCGCTCGGCATCCTCGGCATGATCGGGGCCCTGGGCGCCTTCTTCATGTGGCGTGGGCGCATCCTCACCGACGACACCCAGGAATCGGGCAAGAAGATCCTGCGGTTCAACGCTTTCGAGCGGTTCGCCCATTGGATGACGGCGACGTGCTTCATCATCCTGTCCCTATCGGGCCTGAACTACATCTTCGGCAAGCGCCTGCTGATGCCGGTCATCGGCCCCGAGGCCTTTGGCACCCTGGCGCAATGGGCCAAGTACAGCCACGTCTATCTCGCGTGGCCGTTCATGCTCGGCGTGGTGATCATGGTCGCCGTCTGGGTGAAGGACAACATCCCGAACCGGATCGACTGGGCCTGGATCAAGGCCGGCGGCGGCTTCATCGGCCACGGCCATCCCCACGCCGAGCGGTTCAACGCCGGCCAGAAGGGCGTGTTCTGGATGGTCGCCGGCTTCGGCGCCGCCATGGGCGTCACCGGCCTGATGATGCTGTTCCCGTTCACGGTTCTCGACATCAACGGCATGCAGGTGATGCAGGTGATCCACGCCCTCATCGGCGTCGCGTTCATCGTCGGCATCCTGGCCCACATCTACATCGGAACGCTCGGCATGAAGGGCGCCTACGACGCCATGGGCAGTGGCGAGGTCGACCTCGCCTGGGCGCGCGCACACCACGACCTCTGGGTGGAGAAGGAGCAGGCCAAGACCTTGAGCGGTCCGCAGCTCAAGGGCCGCCATCCCGCGCCGGCCGAGTAGAATCGACCAGAAAGAACCGATCATGAAAGCCTTCGCCATTGCCGTCGCCGCCGCCATCGCGCTGGGCGTGCTGGCCATGCTCGCCCTCACGAGTTCCCAGAAGTTCGCCTATCAGGCGTTCGCGACCTCGGGCGCGCGGGTGTCGGAGCCGGGGACGAACCTCGTCGGCTCGAAGTGGAACGGCCTTCCCGTCCTCGGCGAGGCCACCGCCGAGGATCACGACAAGGTCAAGGGCGAGGCCTCGCATCCGAAGCGGTCCTGACCGCGCGAAGTCGCTGCCGGTCCGACCCGGCCGCTGGGTGAAGGGGTCGTGCCAACGACCGGGAAGGGTTGAGGACATCAGCATGTGGACATCCCCGTCGCGCGTCGCGCTCGTCATGGCCGCCGGCCTGCTCGCGCTGCCCGCCCTCGCGCAGGATGCGGCCCCGCCGGTCGCCGCGGGCGGCCCGGCCAACCTATGCCAGGAACTGAAGGCGTTCGTGACGGTGCCGGAGGCGAAGAAGCAGGAGGCGGCCACACCGCAGTCCCAGGCGACGGCGGTGTCGAACCCATCGGGCAAGAGCGACGCGAAGCCGTCGGGTTCCGGCGGCGAGCCGCAGCAGAAATCTGGCCTCAGCGGCGCAACGGGATCGGCGGACGCGGTGGCCCCCGGCGATCGGAAGGCGGCCCTGGCGCAGGCGAACGCCTCGGCCAAGGCGGCGGCCGCACCGGCCGCATCGCCGCCCCCCCCGAAACCCGATGCCGCCACCGTGGCTCGGATCGAGGCCGCGGCCGCGACCAACGATCAGGCGAGCTGCCGCGCAGCGGCCCTCGTCATGCGCAAGGCCGGCGTCCCGATGCCGCCACCGCTCCTGGCGCTGGCTGCCCTCGATCTCAAGTTCCAGACCGGCCAGGAGGCCCCTCGATAGCGGTGGCGTGACGGGTCTGGCGATCGACCTCGTCGCGGACCCCGCGCCCGGCCATCAGGATCTCGGTGAGGAAGGCCGCGATGGCCGCCACGGTGCAGACCAGCGCCACGCCGAAGCATCCGAACAAGACCGAGGCGGTGGCGGCGTCGCGGAGCGCTCCGACGAACAGCGTCAGCACCGCGATCCCGGTCATGATCCCGCCCGCCGAAGCCAGCACCACCGCGCCGTCTAGCACGAACGAGCGCCGCCGCAGGTATGACAATTGCCGCGACAGGCGGACGGCCTCGTCCGGGCTGGCGCCCCACAGCCGGGTCGAAGCGGCGTCGACCTTGTCGGCCACGCGCCCGAGGCGGGTGGAGAACACGTTCAGCAGCGTCGCCAGGGCCGTCAGCAGGAAGGCCGGCGCGAGGGCGATCTGAATGACGTGGGCGATGTCGTCGGGGGCGACGGGCGGCGACGGTGCGAACATGATATCCGTTGACGATCAGTCGCGGACGTCGGCGACGGGCCGCGGCGCGAGGAGGAGCACGAGGGCGCCGGCGACCATGCAGCTGACCGAGCCCAGGAGCACGCCGACCTTGGTCTCGGTCTCCAGGGCCGGGGTCTCCGCGAAGGCGAGGAGACCGATGAACAGGCTCATGGTGAAGCCGACGCCGCACAGGAGCGACAGGCCGTAGAGCTGCCACCACCCGGCCTGGGCGGGACGCTGGGCGAAGCCGAGCCGGATCGCGGCGACGACCGTGCCGAACACGCCGATCTGCTTGCCGAGGAAGAGGCCGAGGGCGACGCCGAGGGTGACGGGTTCGAGCAGCATGGCGAGGGAGATGCCCCCCAGTGCGACGCCCGCATTGGCGAAGCCGAACACCGGCAGCACGAGGTAGGACGACCACGGGTGGAGGGCGTGCTCCAGCCGATGGAGGGGTGAGGTCGGATCGTCCGGCCTGGCCGGCCTGGTGCGCAGGGGGATCGTCAGGGCGAGGACCACGCCCGCGATGGTGGCGTGGATGCCGGATTTGAGCACGAGGACCCACAGGACCGCACCGAGGAGCAGGTAGGGCGTCAGCCGGGTCACGCCGGCCCGGTTCAGGCCGGATAGGAACGCGACGATGAGCCCGGCGCCGGCCAGCATCGGCAGCTGCAGGTCGGCGGTGTAGAAGGCCGCGATGATGAGCACCGCCCCGAGGTCGTCGAGGATGGCGAGCGCCGTCAGGAACACCTTGAGGGAGACGGGCACCCGCGATCCGAGGAGCGCCAGGATGCCGAGGGCGAAGGCGATGTCCGTGGCCGTCGGGATCGCCCAGCCGCGCAGGGTGTCGGGCGAATGCCGGTTGACCATCCCGTAGATCAGGGCCGGGACGACCATGCCGCCGAGGGCCGCCACGCCCGGCAGGACGCGGTCCGGCCAGGTGCGCAGGCGGCCGTCCAGCACCTCGCGTTTGATCTCGAGGCCGACCAGCAGGAAGAACACCGCCATCAGGCCGTCGTTGACCCAGTGCAGCACGCTCAAGGGCCCGACATACGTGCCCACCAGGGCGAAATAGTCCGGAGCCAGGGGCGAGTTGGCGACGAGCAGCGCCAGCACCGCGCTCGCCATGAGCACCAGCCCGCCGCCGGCGTCGGTCCGCAGAGCGGCCCGAAGGGCGGAGACCGGGCGGCGGATGGCGGAGGAAACCTTCATGCCGCGACGCGTGCCAGCGATCGAGGATGCGGGCAACCCGTCGAGGGCGCGCGCCGCGCCGCCGGAGGCCGATCCGGCCGGCACGGTACAGGGGAGGCGGCCGCCGGGGCGACGACTTCAGTCCCGCAGGAGCTTGCCCGAGTAGACGATCGGCCCCGTCGGCGCGCCGCTCGGCGAACCGCCGGGCGGCTCGACGGTGACGGCCAGGAGGGCAGTGTCGAGGCGGGCGTCCTCGCGGGCGGCCTCCGGCAGGGCGAGGCTGGCGCGCCCGGCCTCGACGAGGCCAAGGGAGCGCGGCGTGCCGCCGCCGGCGATGTACCAGAGCTCCAGGCTCTTCTCCCGGGGCGTATCCGCCGCCACGGACCGTACCTGCGCGAGCCCGCGCCGCGTATCCACCCGCACCACCAGGGCCGGCAGCTCGCCGCCGCGGTTGACCACGGCGACGTACTGACCCGCCTCCGGGTCCGCCGGCGGCAGGAACCGGCCGAGGCCGAGCGCCAGGGCGAGGCCGGCGGCCAGGGCCAAGGCGCCGAGGGCCCCCAGACGCCAGCGACGCAGGCTCCGGGCGAGGCTTTGCACACGCGGGTCTTCTCCGGCGGGGCTCAGGGCCGCCCGGATGCGCAGCCAGAGGCCCGCCGGGGGAGCGACCTCCGGAACGGTGTCGGCCAGGGGCGTCAGGCGGATCTGCCAGCGCGCCACGGCCGCCTGCAGATCGACCTCCGTCGCCAGGGCGCGCGCGAAGGCGAGGCGCTCGGCCAGGGGCAGGGTGCCGAGGACGTACTCGGCCGCCTGGATGTCGCGGTCGGGCGGGCGGAAATCGGCGGGGCCATCGCTCATGCGTTGGCGTCCAGGCAGGAGCGCAGGTTCGCCAGTCCGCGGTGGAGCCACGTCTTGATGGTGTTCACCGGCCGCTCGAACCGGGCCGCCAGTTCCTCGCGGGAAAATCCTTCGCAATAGGCCAGCACGAGGCATTGCCGGTGCATCGCGTCGACGCGGCCGAGGCAGAGCGCCAGGGCGCCGCGATCGAGGATGTCGCTCTCGCCGTCGTGCGGATCGGGCACCTGATTCATCCAATCCTCGCCTTCGACGAGATCCGTGAGGGTGGTTTCCTTTCGGGCGCGCACCACGTCGATGGCCCGATTGCGGGCGATGGCGCACATCCATGTGATCGGGCGGCCGGCCGTGGGGACATACGCCCCGGCATTCTGCCAGATCCGGAGATAGACATCCTGAAGCACGTCCTCGGCGGCTTCACGATTGCGGAGGATACGGAGCACGAGCCCGAATAGTTTCGCCCCCGTCTCGTCGTAGAGCGCCTTGAGCGCCGCCTGATCCCCGCCCGCGATGGCGGTCAGGCGCGCCTGGAGCAGATCATCGTCAGGCACGCGGCACCGCCACCGAACTCACCATTCCCCGTCCCCCCGGCCGTGCTCCAAGCATCGAAACCTCGGCATCGACGCCAGGTCGCGGCTTGTTCGGCATTCTTAGCGATCCCTTAAAGCAGCGCGGACCGCACGAAGCACCTCATAGCAGATCTTTCCTGAAACTTTCATTCCGAACGCGCCGTAAGTCACCCCGATTGTCCCGCCCGGGACATCCGAGGAGACAAGAAATCGATGCATAATCTTACCGCACGCCGTCCGCTGGTCTCCAAGCTGGCCGCCTTCGGCCTCAGCCTCGCCATCGGCGCGGCGCTCCCGGCCGCCGCCCTCGCCAAGAACCCGACGGTCGGCGGCGCTCCGATGTACGCCTCGAAGACCATAGTCGAGAACGCCGTCAACTCGAAGGACCACACCACCCTGGTCGCCGCCGTGAAGGCCGCCGGCCTCGTCGAGACCCTGTCGGGTCCCGGTCCGTTCACGGTGTTCGCCCCCACCAACGCCGCCTTCGCCAAGCTGCCGGCCGGCACCGTCGAGACCCTGGTGAAGCCCGAGAACAAGGCGACGCTCACCAAGATCCTGACCTACCACGTCGTCCCGGGCACCTACACCGCAAAGGACCTGATGAAGCTCGCCAAGGACGGCGGCGGCGAGGCCCAGCTCAAGACCGCCGCGGGCGAGCCCCTGACCGTCCAGACCAAGGGCAAGAAGGTCTACGTGACCGACGCCAAGGGCAGCACCGCCACGGTCACCATCGCCAACGTCATGCAGTCGAACGGCGTGATCCACGTGATCAACGGCGTCCTCCAGCCCTGATTTCTTCGGGGGTCTGCCCCTCGGCCGAACCGTGATGAACGCCTCCCGGCCCTCGGCCGGGGGGCTTTTTCGCGAAGGATCGGCGTACAGGTCCGGCACCGTCGCATCCGCCGGTACCACCGCGCGGCATGCGAGTGGCGATTTTGCGGCCCGAGTGCACCCGATCCCGTGGACCCGCGGAAGACCGGCTTCACCCCGTCCGCCCTATGGCGCCACCGCCGTCATGGCATCGCCGAAGCACCGCACGAGACCGGATTCGAGCTTCGTGTCCATGCTCTCGAGGACCGCGAGGGCGTCGCGCGTCGGCATCGGCTCCTTGTACGACCGGCGCTCGGTCAGGGCCGCGTAGATGTCGCAGATGGTCAGGAGCCGCACGGTGTCGCCGATGGCCGACCCGACGAGGCCGTCGGGATAGCCCGACCCGTCCAGCATCTCGTGATGATGGCGCACGGCGCCCAGGGTGGCGTCGTCGCAGCCGCTGTCGCGCAGGATCTCGTAGCCGATCACCGGGTGGGTGCGCATGATCGCCATCTCGTCGGCGTCGAGGCGACCGGGCTTGTTGAGGATCGCCTGCGGGATACGGGCCTTGCCGAGGTCGTGCAGCAGGGCCGCCCGGACGAAATGCTGCCGGTCCTGCTCGGGAAATCGCAGGAAGTTGACGAACTGGGCGGAGACGCCGGCCACCAGCAGGCAGTGCTGATAGGTGGCGTCGTCGTGGGTCCAGACGGTATCGAGCCACCGGGTCAAGCCCCCCTCGCGCACGGCCGCCAGGATCGGCGTCAGGCCCGCTTCGACCACGCCGAGGGTCACGCCTCCGACGCGGGCCCCGGCGAACAAGCCGGTGAGCGCCTCCGTGGCCCGCACGATCCCCTGGCCCGCCACGCCCCTGGCGGTCTCGTCCCGCGCGGCGACCTGATCCCGGATCACCTGTGCGACGACGTGCGGGGACGTATAGGCCGGCAGGCAGACCGTGGCCCCGAGATCGCGCGCCTGCCGCAAATCTCCGTCCGAGGTCGAGCGCATGAGGCAGATGACCGGAATGCGCCCCGCTTGACCGGCCACGGGGACGGGCCCGGGGCGGGCGGCCTGACCGGAGGGCATCAGCGCGCGCAATCGTCCGACGGATTCCCGCCGGCTGAGGGTGAGATCGGAGACGATAGCGACCGGTGCGCCCGGCGGCGGCGTCTCCTCGCCGGCCACGACCGCGCAGCGACCGACGGTGTTGAGAATCGTTTCGAGGGCTGCGCTGCGATCGGGACGATCGGTCAGGAGGAAGATCGCGCCGTCAGTCATTCCCGTGCGTCCAAGCCCCTATCCCATGCGTCGAAGACCCTACCCCGTGCGTCCAAGGTCCTGCGTCTTCCACGCCCGCGTTGCCGGAGGATCGCGCCGAACCGGACGCGTGGCTCCCGGCGTCGTACGGAAGCTGCGCGCGGCGCTGCAAGAAGCCCGGAACTCGCGGATGGATTATCCGCGTCTTTCGTGTCCAAGGAAATACCCATTCCTTCCAATCGGGCACCTGCACACACCACCCGGAGCCGTTGTCGACCGGGGTCCTCGAAGAAGAGTCCCCGAAAAAGAGGACCGCCATGCCGTGCCGGAGACTGCGCCATTTCGGTCCAGAACGAGCGATCACTTTAGCAAGATTCGGTCCTTCAAAGGGCCGCCCCGGGGATCGCACGGCCCGTTGCTTCATCATCGCACGCGCGAACCATCGGTCGCGACGGCATGAATCTCCCGTCTTGGTGCATCGCAGCACTGCGCAGGCGCGTCGTCTCGAGGGCCACGGGCACGCGGCCGCACGCGGGGTTGACCAGGAGCGGCCCCCATGGCTTCTACCAGCCCTGGCACTCCGACTCCGTAGCTCAGCTGGATAGAGCAGCCGCCTTCTAAGCGGCAGGTCGTTGGTTCGAGCCCAACCGGGGTCGCCACAATATCAACACTGGGGTCAATAGTTTGGAAGGCGCTCTCGCCTTTCGGCTGGCAAAGCGTGCGGGGCAACACGGTCCGGGGGTTCAGGACGGGCGACGCCCCGGCGCAAGGCCGGTTCGGGCAACACGCATGGAACAGGCGCGGATCGTTTCGCGGTGCCGTCCGACATTCTTCGAGCGTCGGATTTCCACCCCCGCGGCCGGCGCCACGGGGGCCTCAGCCTCGCAGGGGTCCGTGGCGCCGGCCGGCGCGGCCTTGGCCGGCCCACGCATCGTCAAGGGTTTCGGGGAGCGATCCGCTCGCGCTCCGCCATGACCGGACAACGGCGCATGGGCACCGGGCGCCCTCCGCTACGGATCGCACAAGCTCGGGACGCTGCGGCCTTGGCCGCGAGGCGCTTCACCGAGCGGGCGGTGAGGCAAGGCGCGGCCGGTCGGGACTCATTGGTTGGGTGGATACTCAGAAGGACGGATTTCGGTAGTCTCCGACGCCGCGCGGCCTTGCCCGGAGGCCACCTGGGCTGACTGCGACGAGGTCCGGTCCGATCGAGGGGACACCGTATCAATCCGGCTTCTTCGCGCCATCGTCGCTCCATTCGGGCGGCAGTCCGAAATGGGTCGCCACGGCTCCGGCGAGGCCCGGGCTTCGGCCGAACGCTTCACAGACCGAGTTTTTGGGTGCCATTCCGAGGGCGCGCCCCATCTTGTCCGAGGACGGCCAGGAGCCCATGCGCCCGAAGGGACTTTCGCCGTCAACGAGAAGGTCGCTAAAATCCTCGCCGAACTTGCCGGCCAGGGTGTAGGCGTCGCCGACATCGGAGACGGTCGCGGCCGAGGCCATGATTTCGGCGCCGCGCGCCCACACCATCGCGGCTTTCTGGGCGCCCTTCGCGTCCCGCGCTTCCGCCTCCACGGAGAGGCTACCAAGGCCGAAGGGCAGGCGTGGGATGGGTGCGGGCACGCCGATCACCATGGGTACGAATCCGATGCCCTTGGAGACGCCCGCAGAGACCTGGTCGGTGACCTCGAGGTTACCCACGACGGCATGAACCGTGAGATCGGCGGGCTGCCCGGCCCCCACCATCTCGAAGCGCGCGCTGAGATCGGTACAGAGCGCACGGTCGACGGCGTTCGTCACCAGCTTGCGCTGGTCGGGGGTAAGAGGAACGTCCAAAGCTTTGCGCGAGAACGTCGTCGGCACGACGCGGACGGTGCGCGCCGCCTTGACCGCCGGCCCATCGACATGGACGAGGGCCTTGGTAACGAGTCCGTCGGATGGCTTCAGGTTCGCGTAGGATTGCAGGGAGCCGGATTGTTGCAGGTAGGTCTCCTGGCATCCGGCCGAGAGACCCAGGGGCGCAAGGATCAGCGCCCTCCCGAGCAGGCGTGCCGGCTGCCGCAGAGGCTTCAAGGGGACTGCATCGTTCTTGCGCATCGTACCGTTGCCTCGACGTGACGAGCGGCCGCGTGACCGGCTCGATGGGGGGTTCGCGGAGCGGGTGAGCGCGAACGGGAAAAGCAGCGACCGACACCTGCGGCGGCGACGAAAATTCAGGAAACCGGTCGGGCAGTGCGGAGAAGGGGGGCGTCTTCCACTCCGACCGACCGGTTCCACCGCGGGCCCGAGACGGGCCGCGCGGATCTGGGATGACGTGATGCGCGGGGCGCGAGGCTAGCGTCTCGGTTCAGGCGCGGCCCTGGCCTCGAGCGTCGGGCCGCCCGCCGTCGACGGGCGCTTCGGAGCCCACTCGCGATCCGCGCGCGGGCCGTTCGATTCGTCCGTGAGACCGTGAAGCTGACCGGGCAGGACGTCGGCAACCCGCCGCCAGGTCTGAGTGCCGCAGAGGACCGCGAGCATGCAGCCCTCGACCAGGAGTTCGCCGGATCTCTCGCTCCGGATCGTCACGTCGTACTGCTTGCCGTCGTCGGCGCTGTAGATCTTGCCCCCGTAACGGTCATTCTCGTCCAGCTTCAGCCCGAGGATCATCTGGTGTCCGAGAACAGGCCGGTTGCGCTTCCGAGCGTCAGGGTTCTCGGCGTCGATGCGAGGATCTTCACTCGCCGTCGTCGTCCCGGACCAGACGACGTAGCCGCAGAGATGCTTGTTTCCGGGACCGCATCGTTCGGTGCGAACCCGGGCGCGGCCATCCTCGGTGAGCCACGTTCCGGACGGGTCGACGGCTTCGGCCGATATCGATTCGACGGCGAAGTGGACGGACGTGGCAACGAGAACGGCCATCATCAGGCGCGGTACCACCAGAATCATCGTCATCGCTCGGGTCCTCCGTTCGGTTCGGGCAGCCGCCCGCGCTCCCCGAATCCGAGGGGGATGTGAGGTGAGACGCTCGGGGTAAGGCAGTTGGATCGGCGGGATCGGATCGAACGCCGTCGATCCGGCTCGCCCGTTGGAAACCTATCCGTCGACGGAGGATTTGCGCTGAGGAACCTTCGGCATTTGTCCGGCGAGGGCAGCCTCGATCAGGGCATGGAGTTGGGCCACGACCGGCCCGGCATCATAATCGTCCAAGAGGGCACGACAGACGATCATCCCCTTCAGGAGTGCGCTGATCGCCTCGAAGAGGGCATGCGGATCACAGTCCGGCGACGTCGCGAGCGAGGCCAACGCATCGACGAACCAATCCTGGCCGGCCTTCTCGCGCTCTCGGACGATGGCACCGACTTCGGTATTGCGCGTGGCCTCGGACCAGATTTCGAGGCGCAGGGTGGCATGGGCACGCGTGATGTCGAGGTGATGATACTCGATGATCCGCATCAGAGCGGAATGCTTGTCGCCCACCGCCTCGAATCGCCCCAGGCGGTCATTGCTCCTTTGCTTTTCCCGATCCGCGATCGAGACGAGAACCGCTTCCTTGGAGACGAAGTAGCGATAGATGTTCGGCGAACTCATCGCCGCTTCCTTCGCAATGTCCTGCATCGTCGAACGGTTGTACCCGCTGCGAACAAAACAGGCCTCGGCTGCATCCAGAATCTGCTCCTGGCGCGCCGAAAATGACCGCGATGAATTGAGTACGTTGCTTGCAGAAGCGCTCATCCTGAAGACCTCATCCTCATCATCAGCCAGCCACGCAGTACGGACTGTTTGGCCATCCTTACTGCACCGGAGGGTGACCGGGTAAGCGAGATTCGAGTTGGCATGAACCTCGAGTTGGCATGAGTCTCTTGTCGGATCTCCCGAACCGACGGAGCGGCATCCCCGCTTGGGTCCGCCCCGGCACGAAGCACCGGAGAACCCGACTGCCAGAAACGATAGTGACTGGTCATTATCATGTCAATCCGTTTTCCAGACCACGTCGCGCCTGTTCCCACGATTTCCTCCACGAGGCGTCCGTTTCGCGACGTGACGATCGAGATCCGGACGTCGGCGACGGCGTGACGACGATGGCCCGTGCCCGGCATCATGCGATCTTGGGATCTTGAGATCTTGGGATCTTGATCGTGACGTGCTTCGTCCGAACTGCCGGGATGACCTGCATCACGCCTCGTGCCGACTGGTCATGGGCGGTGTTCAGTTGCGCGAAGGCGACTCGCCCGTCCCCTCGAACAGGATCGCTGCATCAAACAGACCAAGTAGGCGGGACCGAAGGCGAACAGCGCGACGAGGAGGTTCGTGGTCATGACGGCCATGGGGATGCACTTGCGACGAGAGGGAGGGATTGCGAGGGAGGGAAGAGAAAGCGGCGTGCACGACCCCGCGTCATGCGTCGACGTCGGGCCCCGCTGCGGCCGACCATTCGACCGCGCGCCGATCGGCGGAGCGCTGGGCCAGTTTCTTCAGAGTCGTCTGTTCGCGGAACCACGTCCGGATCGGCTTGGCGGGCATCCCGCCCCACCGCGCGCCGGCCGGGACATCATCCATGAGCTTGGAGGCCGCGGCGAGACTCGCGCCCCGGCCGAGGCGCAGATGGCCGGCAATCGCGCTCTGGCCGCCCACGACAACGAAGTCCTCCAGCACGGTCGAGCCGGCGATGCCGACTTGAGCGACGATCACGCAGTGACGGCCGACCCGCACGTTGTGAGCGATCTGGACGAGATTATCGATCTTCGTCCCATGGCCGATGGAGGTATCGCGCCCCGAACCGCGGTCGACGGTCGTGTTCGCGCCGATCTCGACATCGTTCCCGATCATGACACGCCGGAGTTGAGGGATTTTCAGGTGGCCGTTCGCGCTCATCGCGAAGCCGAAGCCGTCCTGCCCGATGCGAGCGCCAGGATGAATGATGGTTCGGCTGCCGACATCGCAGCGCACGATGGTGACGCCCGCGCCAATCGAGCAGTCAGGGCCGATGGTCACGTCGGGTCCCAACACCGCATAGGCGCCCACGGTGGTACCGGGCCCGATCACGACCCCCTCGCCGATGACCACCGTCGGATCGAGCGCCACACCGGTTCCGATCCTGGCGGACGAGTGGATGAAGCGGCACGCACGCGTCCCGGTTTCCGGGAGCGCGGCCTCCGAAAGGTGGAGTTGCGGGCGCATCAGGTCGGGATGCAGCCGGGACAGCAATTTGGCGTAAGCCGTGTGCGGATCGCGGACCACGACGGCCACCGTACGGGACGGCACCATGTCGGCGAAGCGGTCCGAGACGATGCAGGCGCCCGCACGGGTGCCGGACAGCGAGGCGGCATAGCGGGGGCTGTCCATGTAGGCGAGGTGCCAGGGTTCGGCGGTCTCCAGGCTGGCGCCTCCGCGCAGGACCAGATCGGGATCCGCGGATACGGGAAGCGGGGCGCCGACCGCCGCGATCAGGTCGCTCAGGCGCAGGCCGGGGGGTTCGTCGAGGACAATCACGGCGCGCGCGCCTCCAGGCTTCAGGGGAGATCAGGAAATCGGGTCGTGCGCTCGCCGTCGCCCTTACCCGGGTCAGGCGCCGGGCACCCTGGCGGTCCGCCGTGTTCGCGGGTCAGGTCGGGATCGGCCGAGGAGGCGGGTCAGCGGGTCGGCCAGCCCCGGATGCGGTTGCTTCCGTCTCACGGCAAATGACCGTCAAAGTGCCTGGATGATCGGAGACTTGCAGGATCGAGATCCTTGAATCCCGACCGATGCCCCATCTCTTGGCCATGTGATCTTTTCCTTCACCGATCCGGCGGACGAGGTTCCGGGGGCCCCGATACGGCGAGCCGGACGACGGCAGACGACGACGGGTCTGGATCCTGGGCGGAATGGCGGGCCGCAGCCGCGAGGCGGCCTCGATGGGCCCTCACGGTCGCTCCGCTGCATCGGGCGGAACGCGGTCCGTGTCCGCCGCCGCCAGCGACGGGCCATGATGACCGGACTCGTTCCGCAGGACCGAGAAGACGAACAGGTCGGCCACATAGCGTCCGATGTACGGCTCGGCGCGGCGCCGCAGATCCCCCTCCACGATCCCAACCGTCGCGACGGCCAGCAGCGCGCCCAGCCAGGCGAGCCTCCTGATGTAGGCAACCTTCGCTTTGGGTCGGAGCACGGCCGTCGCATCCTTCGCTGGCAGCGGCAGACCGAACCTCGACTGAATCGATGTCGCTTCCGTCATCCCGTCGTTCCTCGGCCCTCCGGGACCGGCCGCGGGGTCCGGTCGAATACCCGGCGGCATTCGTCCGAACGAAAGCGGTCGCTCACCGAGCGTAGGACGGAGAGAATCTGACCGCCTCAAACAGGATAGTGAATGGTCATTATCGTGTCAATCGAATCACGCTGCCGGAAAATCGTCGCCTCGGAGATTCCGTCGGCGGCCGTCGGAACGATGGAATCAAACATCCGGGTCGACGTCGGGCATGCCCGGGAGGGCCGCTCATGCTTCGCGAGGAAGCGGCAGGTCTTTGCTTCGACGGTTCGAGCCCAACCAGGGTCGCCGACACGTCGTACGCCGGGTCGAGGCCGCGGTGGATTGCCTTCGCGTCGGCCTACAGCAGCGTCAGGGTCGCCAGCGGGAGCCAGGCTTCCTGGCGCTCGCCATCGACATCGCCGTCCACGAACCAGGCGCACAGGGCCAGGTCTCCCTCGATGCGCTCGACGGTCAAGGTCGCCTCGTTGTCGTCGGACGCGACGAAGTCGCCGGCCTTGATGCTCACGGATGCCGCCTCATCGAGAAGTGTTGTTGAGGAAGTTTGATCGGGGATAGATACTTGCACCGCGGGGATGGATACTTGCACCGAAGGAAATGCGGACCCGCCGCGGAGCATGCGCCGACCGGGACCCGTCCCGGTCCGGCCACCACGATAGCATCGCGGAACACCGGTGCAACGGTCCGCGCGGCGGCCCGCTCCGCACGACGGGCATGCCGGAACACCAGGGGAGGTCGGACGGTTCGGACCACCAAAGAAGGAAGCCCTCCATGAAGACCGTTACCGTCGCGGACCTCATCGTCGAGACCCTGGAGCAGGCCGGGGTCCAACGCATCTACGGCCTCGTCGGCGACAGCCTGAACGCGCTGACCGAGTCGCTGCGGGCGCGCGAGACCATCGACTGGGTGCATGTTCGCCACGAGGAGGTCGCCGCCTTCGCCGCCGGGGCCGAGAGCCAGATCACCGGGGACCTCGCGGTCTGCGCTGGGTCCTGTGGACCGGGCAACCTTCACCTCATCAACGGCCTGTTCGACTGCCATCGCTCGCGGACCCCGGTTCTGGCCATCGCGGCGCATATCCCGTCCGCCGAGATCGGCTCCGGGTACTTCCAGGAGACCCACCCCGAGACCCTGTTCCGTGAATGCAGCCATTACTGCGAACTGGTCTCGGACCCTTCGCAGCTGCCGCAGGTGCTGGAGAACGCCATGCGGGCGGCCATCGGCCTGCGGGGCGTCGCCGTCGTGGTGATCCCGGGCGATGTCGCCCTGAAGGACGCGCCGGAGCGGGGCGTCGCGCCGAATCCCGGCCTGATTCCGCCAAAGCCGATGGTGCGCCCGGCCACCCGCGAACGCGATGCGCTCGCCGATCTGCTCAACGGATCGAGCCGCGTCACCCTGTTGTGCGGTCGGGGCTGCGCCGGGGCCCATGCCGAGTTGCTGCAACTCGCCGAGGCCCTGAAGAGCCCCATCGTCCACGCGCTCGGCGGCAAGGAATTCGTCGAGTACGACAACCCCTACGATGTCGGCATGACGGGGCTCATCGGCTTCTCGTCGGGCTACGCCGCGATCATGGGCTGCGACACCCTGCTAATGCTCGGCACCGACTTTCCGTACCGGCAGTTCTACCCGACGGATGCGAAGATCGCCCAGGTGGACCTCCGCCCCGAACAGCTCGGCCGCCGGTGCAAGCTCGATCTTGGCCTCGTCGGCGACGTGAAGGACACGATCGCGGCCCTAATGCCGAAGCTCGCGCCGAAAGACGACCGCAAGCATCTCGACGCCGCGCTCAAGCACTACGCCAAGGCGCGCGAAGACTTGGACGACCTCGCCACCGGTGCCCCGAAGAAGGGTTGGTTCGGCCTGAAATCCGCAAAAAGCCCGATCCATCCGCAATACCTCACTAGGCTCCTGAGCGAGGCGGCATCCGAGGACGCGATCTTCACGGCCGATGTCGGTACGCCGACGATCTGGGCCGCGCGCTACCTCAGGATGAACGGCAGGCGCCGGCTGCTCGGCTCGTGGGTCCACGGCTCCATGGCCAACGCCATGGCGCAGGGGATCGGCGCGCAGGCGGCGCAGCCCGGACGTCAGGTGGTCTCCCTCTCGGGCGACGGCGGCTTCACCATGCTGATGGGCGACCTCCTGACCCTGCGCCAGGAGAAGCTGCCCCTGAAGGTGGTGGTGTTCAACAACGGCACCCTGGGCTTCGTCGAGATGGAGATGAAGGCCGCCGGCTACATCGAGACGGGGGTCGCCCTCGACAACCCGGATTTCGCCGCCATGGCCCGGGGCGCCGGCATCTTCGCCGTGCGGGTCGAGGACCCGGCGGAGTTGGAGGCGGCCGTGGCGCAGGTCCTGGCCCATGACGGCCCGGCCCTCCTCGACGTGGTGGTCGCCCGCCAGGAACTGTCGATGCCGCCCAAGATCGACGGGCAGCAGGTGAAGGGGTTCAGCCTCTACGTGATGCGCGCCGTCATGAGCGGGCGCGGGGATTCGGTCCTCGACCTCGCCAAGACGAACCTGCTTCGCTAAACCGGAACCGTCGATTCGAATGTTTCCAAGGTGGGCGGCGTCCCGGCGCCGCCCGCGAACAGAAGAAAAACGCCATGCGCATCGGGCTGTTCGTGCCGTGCTACGTCGATGCCTTCGAGCCCGAGGTGGGCATGGCCACCCTCGAGCTGCTCGAACGCTTCGGCCTCGACGTCCACTACCCGTTCGACCAGACCTGCTGCGGCCAGCCGATGACCAACACCGGCTGCCACGCCGAGGCCGCCGCCACCGAGGCGCTGTTCGTGAAGAACTTCTCGGGGTTCGACTACGTCGTCACGCCGTCGGGCTCGTGCGCGCATCAGGTCCGAGAGCACCTCACCGCCATTCCGCAGACGGACGACGTGACGGCCGTGCGGTCGAAGACCTTCGAACTGGTGGAATTCCTCCACGACATCCTGAAGGTCGAGGAATTTCCCTGGGCCGAGTTCCCGCACAAGGTCGGCTACCACTCGAACTGCAACGCCCTGCGCGGCATCCACCACGCCCGGCCGTCGGAACTGAACAAGCCCTATTACTCCAAGCCCCTCGATCTTCTCGGCAAGGTCAAGGGCATCGAGATCGTCACGCCGTCCCGCCCCGACGAGTGCTGCGGCTTCGGCGGCACCTTCTCGGTGTTCGAGCCCGCCGTCTCGGCCAAGATGGGCTACGACAAGGTCACGGACCACGCCCAGGCCGGCGCGGCCTACGTCGTCTCGGCCGATTCCTCCTGCATGATGCATCAGAAGGGCTGCGCCGCCCGCCTCGGCACGCCCCTGAAATTCATCCACATCGCCCGCATCCTCAACGGAGCCGCCGCATGAGCATCGAGGATCAGGGCTTGCGCGAGACGGCGCCCGAGAGCGATCACGGCCAGGACGGCCGCCGCCTCCAGCATGCGGAGGCCGCGACGAAGCCTGTCGCGGTGAAAACTTCGGCGGTGAAGACCGTTCGCGAACCGCAGCCGCGCGGCGCCAAGATCCGCGGCGACCGGCCCATCGATCAGGCCGAGGCCGCCGAGCGCTTCCTCGCCGCGCCCCTGCATCAGAAGGCACACGACGCCCGCCTGTGGGACCTGCGCGGCAAGCGCGACGTCGCCGCCTTCGGCATTCCCGAGTGGGAGGAGCTGCGCGAGCTCGCCTCGCAGATCAAGACCCACACCCTGTCGAACCTCGACCGCTACCTCGAGGAGTTCGAGGCCAACGCCCGGGCCAACGGCGTCCACGTCCACTGGGCGGCGGACGGCGCCGACCACAACCGCATCGTCCACGGCATCCTCAAGGATCACGGCGCCAAGACGCTGATCAAGTCCAAATCCATGCTCACGGAGGAATGCGGCTTTCGGCACTACATGGCCGGCACCGGCATCGAGGTCATCGAGACCGACCTCGGCGAGCGCATCCAGCAGCTCGACAACGAGGAGCCGAGCCACGTCGTGGTGCCGGCGGTGCACAAGACCCGCTTCGACGTGGCGGAAGTCTTCGCCCGGACCATGGGCACCGACCCCGAGAACGACGACGCCCACTATCTGGCGGAAAGCCAGCGCATGCACACGCGGCCCCTCATCCTCGACGCCGATGCGGGGATGACCGGGTGCAACTTCGCCATCGCGGAGACCGGCACCGTCGTCACCTGCACTAACGAGGGCAACGCCGACCTGTCGGGCAACGTGCCCAAACTCCAGATCCACTCCATCGGCATCGAGAAGCTGATCCCGCGGATCGAACATCTCGGTGTGTTCATCCGCCTGCTGTCGCGCTCGGCGCTGGGCTCGCCCATCACCCAGTACACCTCGCACTTCCGGGGTCCGCGCGCCGGCACCGAAATGCACATGGTGCTGGTCGACAACGGCCGCTCCGAGCGCCTCGGCATGGAGGAATTCTGGACCTCGCTGAAATGCATTCGCTGCGGCGCCTGCATGAACACCTGCCCGGTCTACCGGCGCTCGGGCGGCCTCTCCTACGGCGCCACCTATTCGGGGCCCATCGGGCTCATCATCGACCCGACTTTCAACAAGCGGAAGTATTCGACCCTGCCGTTCTCCTCGACCATGAACGGCTCCTGCACCAACGTCTGCCCGGTGAAGATCAATATCCACGAACAGATCTTTGCCTGGCGCAAGGTGCTGGCCGAGGAGCACCAGATTCCGTTGCTGAAACAGGGAATGATGAAGGCGGCCGGGCAGATCCTGAGCCGGCCGGCGGCCTACCGCGCCGCCATCGGCGCGGCCGACTCCGCCCTGCGAACCCTGCCGCGCTTCGCCGTCTACAACCCCCTCAACACCTGGGGGAAGGGACGCGAGATGCCCGAGACCCCGCGCCAAAGTTTCCACAGCTGGTACAAGCAGAACCGCATGACCCGGCAGGACGGCTCGAAATGAGCGCCCGCGAAGACACCCTCGCGCGCATCCGGAGGAACCGGCCGGCCGGCGACCATCCCCTGCCGGACGTGCCACTGTTTCCCCCCCTCGTCGGCGACGATCACGTGGCGGAGTTCGGCGAGCGCCTGAAGCGCATGGGCGGCCGAATCGCCGCTCCGGTTCCCGGCGAAGACCCGTTTGCTGCGGTGCGCGAACGCCTCGACACGGCGACGGTCATCGCCTCCGCAGTGACGGAGATCGCCGGCAATCGCGATCTCGGAGCAGTCGCCCGCCCGCAGGACCTCGCCGACGTGGATGTGGCCATCGTGCGCGCGGTGTTCGGCGTGGCGGAGACCGGTTCGGTGCTGTTCACGCAGGACGAGTTGAGGGTGAACGCCGTGGCCTACCTCGCCCAGCACCTCGTGGTGCTGCTCGATCCGGTCGACATCCTGGTCAACATCCAGGCGGCCTATCGCCGGCCGGATTTCGGCCGTGCCGCCTACGCCGTGCTCCACACCGGCCCCTCGGCCACGGCCGATATCGAGGGCGTGCTGATCCACGGGGCGCAGGGCGTGCGCTCCCTCACGGTGATCCTGCTGCCGCGATCCTGAACCGCCCCGCAGGGGGAGGGCAGGGGATGAAAAGCGCATAGCCGCCCGGACGAAGAGGCGTAATCCTTGCTAGCTTTCGAGGCACAAAGGAAGGAGCTTCCATGCGCTACACCCTCGGCTGCAGCCTGTCGTACAACATCCTCTCGGACACGACCTTCATCTTCAACCTTGAAGTCGCCAAGCTTCGCAGCCTGGAGATCTTCACTGAATCCCTAATCCTGACGCCGAACCTCAAGCGCGACGTCTACACGACGCCGGATCTCCTGAACCGCTATCTCGGCGTCAACGTGCCGATGGGGCAGTTCTCCCTCGAATACAACGCCGAGGTCGAACTCACCGTCCACCGCGCCGACCCGGCGACCATCGACGAGACGCCGATCGGCCAACTGCCCCTGGACATCCTGCCGTTCCTGCTGCCGAGCCGCTTCGTCTCGTCCGACCGCCTGACGCCCTTCGCCCAGGCCGAGTTCGGGGCCCTGCCCAAGGGGCACCAACGCGTCAACGCCATCTGCAACTGGATCCACGACCACCTGACCTATCAGCCGGGCACGAGCGACGGCGAGACCACCGCCGACGAGAGCCTGCTGAAGCGCGCCGGCGTCTGCCGCGACTTCGCGCATATCGGCACGGCGTTCTGCCGGGCGCTCGGCATCCCCGCCCGCTTCGTGAGCTGCTACGCCCACGGCCTCGTGCCGAGCGATTTCCACGCGGTGTTCGAGGCCTATCTCGATGGGCGCTGGTGGCTGTTCGACGCCACGCGTCAGGCCGATCTCGACGGGCTGGTGCGCATCGGCGTCGGGCGGGATGCCGCCGAAATCGCGTTCTCGACGCCCTACGGCAACATGCAGCCCGTCAACCAGCAGATCCGCATCGTCCGCTCGGATGGCCTCGGCAGCCCGCCCCAGCGCACGGTGGACGCCATCTCCACGGAGGTGCCGGCGCCGCATGCGGGCGCCGCCTGAGGGTCGGGGATCCGGCGGAGTCGATCGGTATCCGTCCGCGTCATCGGCGTGGCGCCGACGGATTTCAGGAACTCTTAAAGCGAACGCGTCAAGGCTCGGCCGGCGAAGACGAGAGCGGGTCGCCCGGACCCGGCCGGGAGGACACCATGCGGACGGCCCTGGAGCAGGAGGCGATGGTCTCGAGACCGTATCCCGCCCGCGCAAGCGGCCCGGTGGCCACGACCCCGTCGCCCCTGTTCCTGCCCGCGATCCTCGCCATCCTCACGGTCCTGCTCATCGCGAAGACCGTCGAACTGACGGGGCAGGACCCCGGGCGGATCACCAAGCTCATCGACTTCGACGCGTTCCGCAGCGCCGGCCGCCTTGTCTGGCGCGGTGAGATCGCCCAAGCCTACCACTTCGCCACGATGGTGGAGGCCCAGCGCATCCTCGGAGCGCCCGACGCCTTCCTGCCCTGGACCTATCCACCGGTCTTCAACCTCGTGGTCGCGCCCTTCGCCCACCTCCCGCGCGGGCTCGGGTACCTCCTGTTCACCGGCGGAGCCCTGGCGGCCTACATCGTGATCCTTCGGCGATTGGCGCCGCAGCATCTCGGCGCGCTCCTCGCACTGCTGTTTCCGGCCGTGGCCGTCACCATCGCGTGCGGCCAGAACGGTTTCCTCAGCGGCGCCCTCGTGGGCACTGCCTGCCTCTTCCTCCGGCGTCGCGACCCGCGGGCCGGGCTTCCCCTCGGACTCATGGCGATCAAGCCCCATCTCGCCGTCGGCTTCGCGCTCCACGCCGCGTTGACCCGCGATTGGCGCACGGCCCTCACCGCCGCGGGCGTCGCCGCCGCCTCGGCCGGCCTCGCCACCCTGATCCTCGGCCCGTCCGTCTGGGCTGCGTTCCTCGACGGCGTCGCCGAGGCACGCATCTTCCTCGAACAGGGGTTCTACCCGCTGTTCCGGATGATCTCGGCCTATGCCGTCGTGCGGACCCTCGGGGCGCCGGCGTCTGTGGCGATGGCCGCGCAGGTCGGCGTGGCGCTGTTCGCCCTCGGCTTCGTGGCCCTCGCCATCCGCCGCCGGATGCCCACCGCCCAGGTGATCGGCCTGACCGCCGTGGCGAGCCTTCTGGTCAGCCCCTACGCCTACGATTACGACCTGCCGATCCTCGGTGTCGGGCTGGCCTTGCTCGCCCCGGACCTCCTGGCCCGCACCACGTCACGCGAGCGGATGGCGGTGTTCGCCCTCGTCTGGGTCGCATCCGGATGGGGCCTGGTGATGACCGGGTTGCTGCGGTTCTGGTACGGCGAGGACCGTATGCCGCTCGGGGCCATGCCCCTCTCGCTCGGCGGTCTGGCGCTGATCACCCTCGTCGGCCTGATCTGGCAGGTGCTCCGGCGCCGGCCCACCGACCGCGAGGTGCCGACGTCGTAGGGCGTGGCAAGGTCCTTCCGGCTCGGACGATGGCTCGATCGAATCGGAGCCGGGATCGGATTGCGTCAGAAGGAGGAAATCCCCCGGGTGCGCCGGAGACCGGCTGGTGCGCCCGTGTCCTGGGACGCGACGGCGACCGCAGGGGACACCGGAGCGGACGCCTCCGTGGGTGCGGCCGGAGCCGGAACCTTACCGACCCGCTCGATGCGCACGCCGGCATAAGCGCCCCGGCGCCAGGCCAAGCGGACGAGGCAGAGAAAATCCCGGCCGATGATCCGCAACATGAACACGTCGGGCAGGACGCAATCGGCCGGAATTCCGATCCGCGCCCCGGACTTCGAGACATCCTTCACCGTGCACGGCAGTTCCGTTCCATCGCGAAACCGGATCGTCGCGATCCAGTTGGTCTCGCTCCTCGCTTCGCGCCGCGCCACTTGGGTCGCGCTCTCCGCACTCGCCGTCACGCGCACTTCTCCGCGTCAAATCAATCTGACGCAGAGTACAGTCGAGAGCTTTACGGATCGATACCGCGCGGCACAATTCCGATCACGCATCCGTGATCAAGAGGCACTGACCTGCAGCATTCGAAATCGAACTTAAATCGAAGCTCTAATTCGGCTTGATTGTTCCACCGGGAAGCGTCCCCGGGCTGGAGGCCTGCTTCTCGGGGTTCTTGATCTGGCTATAGGCGACGCTGGAAAAGCTTCCGATGACAGCATGCCAGCCGATTTTTCCATAAGCGGGATCGTCGCGGCCGGCCTTGCAGAAGGCCGTGGTGACGCCGTTGACGATGTCGTCGTCCTTGGCCCCCGGGGCCGCCGCCTTGATCCGGGGCAGCAGCGCGTCGAGGCGCGGGATGAAGTCCGCCGGGGTCAGACCCTTCAGGGCCTCGGCCGCGCCCGCCGCGTCGAGGGCCCGGGCGAGTTCGGGCTGGGCGATCTCGGCGCACGGCGCGCTGCCGGCCAGCATGGTCTGGGTCTTCTCGCGTGCCGTCGCCACGACACCCCGTTCCGTAATGACGGGGGCGCTGTTGCCCCAGGCATTGCGGATGTAGTCCGTGACGTCGGCCACCTCCGCGTCGGTCATGCCGACACCGATGGCCGGCATCGGGGCGTAGCCGTTCTGGGCCGCGAGCCCGCCGAGGATCACCCGGATCACCGTCTCGGGGCCCTCTGCCTGCACCGAGGTGTTGCCGGCGAGCGCCGGGATCGCCCCCTCGACGCCCTTGCCGTCGGGCTTGTGGCACGATGAGCAGTAGCTGAGGTACGTGCCGGCCCCCGGCGCACCGGCGGCATTGAAGGCCTGGAGGTCCTTGGTCTTGTAGCTCTCCTTGGCCTTCTGCGTGCGCAGATACGCGACCATCGCCTTGAGGTCGGCGTCCGTCATCTTGGACAGGGATTCCTGGATCGTCTGGCGCATGGGTCCGGCGGCGACGCCGGGGCGGTCGCCCGGGGCGGTGCCGGTCTTGAGGTAGGTCACCACTTGTTCGTCGGTCCAGGCCCCGATGCCGGTGTGATCGTCGGGGGTGATGTTGGGCGCGTACCAGCCGTCGATGACGCCGCCGCCGAGCTTGCCGGCGAGGCCGCTGTTGCCGACGATCTTGTTGGCGTTGTGGCACATGCCGCAATGGCCGAGCCCCTCGACGAGGTAGCCGCCGCGGTTGACCTCGGCGCTCGCCTCGGGGTCGGGCTTGAACTCGCCCGCCGTGAAGAACGCCGTGCGCCACGTGATGAGGGCGGTGCGGATGTTGAACGGGAACGGGATCTCGGAGGGCTTGCGCACCTCGCGGACGGCTTCGAGGGACTGCAGGTAGGCGAAGATCGCGTCGGAATCCTCACGCGTCACCTTGGTGTACCAAGCAAACGGAAAGGCCGGGTAGAGATACGACCCGTCCTTGGTGATGCCGTCGTGAAAAGCGCGGTAGAACTCGTTGGCACTCCAGTTGCCGAGGCCCGTCTCCCTGTCGGGCGTCAAGTTGGGCGTGCGAATCTTGCCGATGGGCGTATCGAGCACGTAGTTGCCGGCGAATGGCTTGCCGCCGGGGGCGGTGTGGCAGGCAACGCAGTCGCCGGCGGTGACGAGATACTCGCCGCGCCTGATCAACTCGGCGTTGGCGTCCTGCGCATTCGCGGGGAAGACTGCGGAACACAGGAGGAAGCCGGGACCGAGGCCGAGGGCGACGAGGCGATGCATCACACCTGTTCTCCGCGCAATCTGAAAAACTGGAATTATATTAACTCATGGCTCGGGAACGCGACGGTTTCCGGCATTGTTCCGCTACCCGACACGGGTGGTTTGCCGCAGGCCGCCTACGCCCCGGTGGCATCCCACAGGCGCAGGCCGAGTTCGGTGGCATGGGCCAGGAACGCGGCGAGGAGGCAGACCGCAACCGTCCACCACGCCGCCCCCGTCAGCGCCGCGCGCACGGCCAGCATCAGGGCCGCACCCGAGGCGAGGTTGAACAGCAGTGGGCGCAGGGGCACCCGCCGGCCGCGCCAGAGCGCGAGGGCGAGGGCTTCGCCGACGACGAGGACCAGGATGGCATCGATGATATGCCCGGAGGCGAAGAACCAGGCCATCGCCCTAGCCCGCCCCGAACGGACCGTTGAGGCGCACGATGGCCCGGTTCAGCACGGCGGCGATCCCGACCCAAGCGAGATAGGGCAGCAGAAGCAGCGCCCCGAGGGTGGAGACCCGCAGGGTCACGACGATGAGGGCCAGGATCGACAGCCACAGGACCACGACTTCGGCGAGCGCCCAGTCCGGCCGGCGCATGCGGAAGAAGATCGCGCTCCAGGCGATGTTGAGGACGGCGTTCACCGCGTAGGCCAGGATCAGGGCGCCGCGCCGCTCCGGGCTGGCATCGGCGTTCCAGGCCAGGACGGCCGAGATGGCGGCCAGGGTGAAGATCGTGGTCCAGATCGGCCCGAACGCCCAGTCCGGCGGCTTCCAGGCCGGGCGGCGCAGGCCGTGATACCAGGGCCCGATGGTGGTGAGCACGCCGCCGGCCACCGCCACCACGAGGGCGATGCCCGCCGCGACGGCGATGGGCGTCCAATTCCAGGGGTCAGACTCCATTACGGCGAGACCCACCGGAACAGGTGCGCGAGGTCCTTGAAGAAGATCCGCACGTGGGCGACGGGCTTGGCGCGGACCAGCTCCTTGTTCATGTAGGAATCCCAGGTGAGCTGCTGGACGTCCTTGTCGCGGCAGATGGAGACGAAGCGCTCGCGCAGGGCGTCGTTGCGATACCAGACCCCCTGCATGATGCGCAGGATGAGGAAGACACGCCCGTGGAGGCGCATGAACCGCTTTCGCGCCAGCGCCAGGGCCGAGGCCTTGCCGGTGACGAGGAAGCGCTCGGCGGCGTCCGCCGCGAGCCGGCCGCCCAGCATCGCGTAGTAGATGCCTTCGCCGGACGCCGGTGCGACGAGGCCGGCGGCATCCCCCGTCAGCAGGACGTCGCGGCCGTTGTCCCACTTGCGCAGGGGCTTGAGGGGCAGGGGCGCGCCTTCGCGGCGCACGGTCTGCCCGGCATCGAGGCCGGTCTCGGCGCGCAGGTCCCGGATGGCGCCGCGCAGGGAGAAGCCCTTCCGGGCGCTGCCCGTGCCGATGCTCACCGTGTCGCCATGGGGGAAGACCCAGGCGTAGAAATCCGGCGAACGCCTGCCCTGGTAGTAGACGTCGCAGCGCGTCGCCGCGACATCGCCGCCCTCGGGGGTAAGCCGGACGATCTCGTGATAGGCGAACACCTGCTTCATCGCGGCGTGGCCGGGGATCTCGGCCCGGCCCACGGTGGAACTCGCCCCGTCGGCGCCGATGACGAGGCGGGTCCGGACCCGGCGGGGCGTCCCCGCCTGCCGGTAATGTACCGTGGCGAGCCCCTCGGCGTCGCGCTCGATCCGGTCGAAGGTCGCCGCGCGGAGATCCGCCCCGGCCAGGACGGCGCGGTCGCGCAGCCAGGGGTCGAACTGCTCGCGATCGACCATGCCGACGAAGCCGTCGCCGATGGGCATGTCCACCCGCTGGCCCTTGGGCGAGATCATCCGGGCCGAGCGGACCTTGGCGACGAGGAGGTCGTCGGGAATGGCGAAATCGCGGATGAGGCGCGGCGGGATCGCGCCGCCGCAGGGCTTGATCCGCCCCGGCTTGTCGAGGAGCAGCACGCGCCGCCCCGCCCGGGCGAGGTCCGTGGCGGCCGTGGCTCCGGCGGGGCCGCCGCCCACCACCACGCAGTCGAAGGTTTCCGGCTCGGACGGATTGGGATTCGGTGAGGAGTTGGGTGAGGACATGGGGTGGGGTGAGGACATGGGCGTCACCTCGTGGACAGGCTCGGAGCGAAGGGGGTCGGATCGGAGCGTGGTGCGCGGCGCGGTGCCGGGACGTGCGCGATGCGCAGGGCGAGGATTGTGGCGACGAGGAACAGCCCGGCCTCGGCGGCGAACACCCCGGCATAGGCATGGACCGGCGGCAGGACGAGGCGGGCGGCATCCACCGCCACGGTGCCGAGGAAGCCGCCGGCGCCGAAGGCGACGCCCTGGGCCGCGCCCCACACGCCCATGCGGGTGCCGCGCTCGGCCTCGCCGCCGGCCCCGGCGAGCCCCATCATCGAGCCGATGGCGGCGACGGCGAAGACGCCGTTGGCGAGTCCGAGGGCGAATACCGCCGCGCGCAAGGGGAAGTCCGGCCCGACGAGGCCGCCGCCCGCGATGGCGAGGAGCGCCACGGTCGAGCCGACGCAGCCGAGGGCGGTCCAGACCTTGAGGGAGCCGAGGACGGGCCCGCCGATCCCCATGGTGAGGCCGGCGACCAGCAGCATCCCGGCCAGCACGCCGCCGTGCTGGAGGCCCGCGAGCTTCGTCGTGCCCCCCGGCGTCATCGCGAAGACGAGGCCGGCGAAGGGCTCGAGGATGAGTTCCTGCGCGCTGTAGGCAAGCATGGCGACGAAGATGAACACCGTGAAGCGCCGCGAGGCCGGTTCGGCCCAGACCCGGGCGAGCACGGCCCGGAACGGCGTCTTCGCGACGGCGTCGCGGGTGTCGCCCGGGGGCCGGGCCGGCTCGACGCCGCGCACGGCCAGGGCCGCGACGACGAAGGCGACGGCCGAGACCGTGCCGGAGACGGCGACGAGGCGCGCGCCGGAGAACGGATCGAGGAAGTGGCCGGCAAGCGGCGCGGTGACGGCGAACCCCGCTATCATCATTACCCAGACGACGGTGGCGGCGGCCCCCCGGCGGCGATCCTCGACCCCCGTGGCGAGGAGCACGAGGAGCGAGGTGCCGGCCGCCCCCGCGCCCATGCCGACGGTGAGGAAGGACAGGATCGCGAGCAGGAGGCCGGCCGTCTGATGGGGCTCGGCCAGGGCCGTGGCGACGGCGGCGCCGAAACCGCCGAGCGCCAGGGCGGCCATACCGCCGACGATCCAGGGCGTGCGGCGGCCGTGGACGTCCGAGCCGTAGCCCCAGCGCGGCCGTAGGATCTGGACGGCGTAATGCAGGGCGACGAGGCCGCCGGGGACGACGGCCGGGAGGGCGAGCTCCACCACCATTACGCGGTTGATGGTCGAGGTCATCAGGACGATGACGGCGCCGAGCGCCGTCTGGACCAGGCCGAGGCGGACGATCTGCCACCACGTGAACGCGAACGGTGCCATGCCTCGGCCTCCCAGGCGCCATCGGCACGGTCACCGAGGCGACCGTACCAGGGAACGCTAGTGACTGACAGCGACGAGTGTCAAGTTTGATTTACAGGCCGGCGATCACAATGTCCGGCCGCCGCATCTTCACGCCTCGTCGGCGGAGTCCGGCCCATCGAGGTCGCCGATGCCGTAACGACGCAGCTTGGCGTAGAGGCCCTGGCGGCTGAGGCCAAGCATCTCCGCGGCCGAGGCGCGGTTGTCGCGGGTGATGCGCAGGGCGGCCTCGATGCACAGGCGCTCGATGAGATCGGTGGATTCCCGCACGAGGTTCTTCATGGAGACCCGTCCGACGAGCTCCGTCATCTGCTCGACGGAGCGCGGCAGTTCCCGGCCGCCGGCCGCCGTCGGAGCGGTGCGGCGCGGCGCCCTGCGAATCGTGAAGCCGAGGCAGGGCTGCGCCCCGCCCGGGACCGAGACGGCCGCGACCTCGACATCCTCCACGGCACCGTACTCGCCGCGAAAGCCCGTGGCGTAGTGCCGGACGGAGCCGTGCTGGACCAGGGTGGCGAACAGGGCGGCAGCCTCGGTCTCCTCGCGGCCGAGCCAGCGGTCGAGGGGCTCGCCGCGCACCTGTTCCTCGGTGGCGAGTTGCGCCAGGTCGAGGAAGGCCGGATTGGCGGCGAGAATCCGCCGGGCCGGATCGGTGACCACGAACCCCTCGGGCAGGTTGTGGAGCACGTCGAGGATGCCGGTATTGGTGCGGCTCGGGCCGGCTTCGGACGCATGGTCCGGGTCGGGTGCGAGGCGCAGGAGGACGCTCGTGGCGCTCTCCTGCCGGAACAGGGAGGCCGAGACCCGCACGGCCCCCCGCGCATTGCCCAGGCGGGCCTCGAGATCGCTCGCCTGACCCGTGACGCGCAGGCCGGCGAACAGGGATTCGAGGTCGCGGGTGCTGCTCGCGTCGAACAGCTCGACGGCGTCGTGGCCGACGATGCGCTTGTCGGCCTTGCCCAGCAGGCGCGCCGCCGCCGGATTGACCTCGGTGACCCGGCGGTTGGCCGCATCGACCACGAGGACCGGCTCGGCGCCGAGCTGGAACAGCAGCCGATAGCGCGTCTCGGCCCCCCGCATGCGCAGGTAGTCGCGCTCGAGGGCCTGCTGGGTCTCGGCCAGGGTGCGCTGGAGGGAAGCCATCGCCCGGAGGTTCCGGCCGATGACGATCACGGGGCCGTCGCTCTCCAGGCGCATGGCGGCGTAGCGCACGGGCAGGTCGATGCCCGTGTCGGACATGTGGTTGACCTGCCGCCATCGGGTCACCGACCCGGGTTTGGCATCCTTGAGCAGGGCGGCGATCTTCGGACGGCTCTCGATGGTGACGGTCTCGACCCAGGGACGGCCGAGCCAGGTCTCACACCCCTCGCCGGCGAGGTCCGTGCCGCTGAAGGCCGCGTCTCGGATCACACCCGCGCCATCGATGACGAGGGACAGGTCCGTCGCCGCAGCGACGAGGAGCCCGGCTGCCTGCGCATCGAGGGGACCGAGGGTTTTGTGAAGCGCCGCGAACGCGTGGCTCGCGGCAGGAAGCGCCAGGCTGGTCAAGGATCACCACGTCGTGATGTGGTCGGGCGGGTCTTTCAGCAGGGTCTGGCCGGGAGATCAAGCAGGCTTTCGGCGGTGCTGATCGCGTGGCGGGCGTCACCTGCGGTCGCATCCGCACCGACGCATTTGCAAGAATCCGGATCGGCCGTGAAGACCGGGCCGCCGACCATGACACGAACGGCGCGATTCTGCGAATGGCGCCGCAGGCCGGCGACGACATTCACGAGAGTCGGCAGCAGCGCCTCACAGGCGAGCGACAGGCCGATGACGTCGAACCACGTGGTCCGGACGCGCGCGAGGGGGTCGCCGCCGGGGTCACGCACCGTGCTGGTGACGTCCCATCCGGCATCGCGGAAGAATTGTTCGACCACGGCCAGGCCGAAGCTGTGCTGTTCGCCGGGACAGGGCAGCAACAGGATGCTGCGCCCGTGCCGGTGCTGCGGCGTCTCCCCGCCGAAGCGCCGGGTGACCTCGTGCATGATCCGCTGCAGCCGGCCCATGGCCACGGTGACCTCGGTGAAATCGCACAGGTCCTCCTCCCAGAGGACTCCGAGGTGGCGCGCGGTGGGCGCGAGGAGATCGAGGAGCAGGCTCTCGGGGGTGAGGCCCTTGTCGATCAGGGCGGCGATGCGGGCTTCCACCTCATCCTCGGCGGGGGCGAGCATCAGCGTGCTGAAGGTCTCGATCTGCTCGGGGCTCGGCAAAATAATGCCGATTGCGGCGTGCGATTCGGGCCGGTGGACGATCATCAGGCGGGGAATGATCTCGGCCTCGACGAGGCGGGCGAGATCGCCGCCCCAATGGTCGCCGCGCGGAACGAGGCCGAGCCTCGCTTCGAGACCGGCTCGGCACAGGTCGGAGACGTCGCCGCCGGACCCTTCGTAAGCGAAGCCCTCTACGGACTGCCTCATCTCATCCATTGGAGCCTCCAATGTCGCTGACGGCATTTTTGCTTCGCTACGATCTTGTGCGTCGAGCTTCCACAACCTTAGCGGCACGTCTTTCTCGCGTGCCCGCTTGTTCCAATCGACTCGTAAGGTGACCGGATAGGGCGCGACGATACGCTTCGGAACCATTTTGACAAGGCCGAGCCTGTAACTATTCTGCATTCAATCTGTAATCATCCTTTGACGTAAAGCCAACTTGACACTCGCGGATGGGGTTCCTAACCTCCCTCCAACGAACCTCCGAAGAGGGGTTCGCGTCGGGGCGGAGCGAGGGCGCGGGCGATGAGCCAAAGGGGGAGCCGGACGAGACAGCCTCTTTACGACGCCCAGCAGCGGGCGCGCCGCGACGCCACCGCCTGGACCCTGGTCCAGGGCGTTCTGGCCCCGCTTCAATTTCTCGTGTTCCTGGTGAGCCTCGCCCTCGTCCTGCGCACCCTGGCGTCGGGGGAAGGGGCCTTCGCGGCGAACGTCTCCATCGTCGCCAAGACCGGCCTGCTCTACGCCATCATGGTCACGGGCTCGATCTGGGAGAAGGTGGTCTTCGGACGTTACCTGTTCGCCCCGGCCTTCTACTGGGAGGACATGGTCAGCATGCTCGTGCTGGCCCTGCACAGCCTCTATCTCGTCGCCCTGGCCACCGGCTGGCTCGACACCACCGGCCTGATGCTCCTGGCGCTCGCCGCCTACGCCTCCTACGCGATCAACGCGACGCAGTTCCTCCTGAAGCTGAGGGCTGCGCGCCTCCAAGCCGGCCCCGCCCTGCACCTCTCCCCGGAGGGGGCGCGATGAACGCCCACGTTCCGCTCTCCGCCACCGATCCCACCTGCGGGGTCACCATCCGCCAGGAGCGCGGACAGCGGGCGGTGTTCTGCGGCCTCACCGGCATCGTCTGGCTGCACCGCAAGATCCAGGACGCGTTCTTCCTCGTGGTCGGCTCGCGGACCTGCGCCCATCTCATCCAGTCGGCCGCCGGCGTCATGATCTTCGCCGAGCCGCGCTTCGCCACCGCCATCATCGACGAGCGCGATCTCGCCGGCCTCGCCGACATGAACGAGGAGCTCGACCGGGTCACCCGCCGGCTCATCGAGCGCCGGCCCGACATCCGGCTGCTGTTCCTCGTCGGCTCGTGCCCGTCGGAGGTGATCAAGCTCGACCTGCCCCGCGCCGCCCAGCGCCTGTCGCAGAGCCTCGGTCCGGACGTGCGGGTGCTGAGCTATTCCGGCAGCGGCATCGAGACGACGTTCACGCAGGGCGAGGATGCCTGCCTCGCCGCCCTCGTGCCCGCGCTGCCGCAGGCCGACGCCGAGGCCGCCCCCTCCCTCCTCGTGGTCGGCGCCCTGGCCGACGTGGTCGAGGACCAGTTTTCGCGGTTGTTCGCCGGCATGGGCCTGGAGCACGTCGCCTTCCTGCCGGCGCGGCGGGCGGGTGCGATGCCGGCCATCGGGCCGAACACCCGCATCCTGCTGGCCCAGCCCTTCCTCGCCGATACGGCGCGGGCCCTCGAAGCGCGCGGCGCGACCCGGATTCCCGCACCGTTTCCCCTCGGCGCCGAGGGCACCACCGCGTGGCTGCGGGCGGCCGCCGACGCGTTCGGCGTCGCGCCCCGCCGTTTTGCCGACATCACCGCCCCCGGCCTGCGCCGGGCCGAGCAGGCGCTCGCCCCCTACCGGGCGCTGCTCGGGGGCCGCCGGGTGTTCTTCTTCCCCGATTCCCAGCTCGAACTGCCGCTCGCCCGCTTCCTGTCCCGCGAGATGGGCGCCGCGCTCATCGAGGTCGGCACGCCCTACCTCCATCGCGGCCACATGGCCCCGGAACTCGCCCTGCTGCCAGCGGGCACCGAGGTGGTGGAGGGCCAGAGCCTCGACGCGCAGATGGACCGCTGCCGCGCGGCGCGCCCCGACCTCACGGTCTGCGGCCTTGGCCTCGCCAATCCCCTCGAGGCGGAGGGGCTCGCCACCAAGTGGTCCATCGAACTGCTGTTCACCCCGATCCAGGGCTACGACCAGGCCGGCGATCTCGCCGAGCTGTTCGCCCGCCCGCTTGTTCGCCGCACCCGGCTGGAGGTCTGAGGCGATGCAGCTGACGCTCTGGACCTACGAGGGACCGCCGCATATCGGCGCCATGCGGGTCGCCACCGCCATGCGCGGCCTGCACTACGTGCTGCACGCCCCCCAGGGCGACACCTATGCCGACCTGCTGTTCACCATGATCGAGCGGCGCGACGCCCGCCCGCCGGTGACCTACACCACCTTCCAGGCGCGCGACCTCGGCGCCGACACCGCCGCGATCTTCCAGAACGCCGTGTCGGAGGCTTATGCCCGGTTCCGGCCCGAGGCGATGATCGTCGGCGCCTCGTGCACGGCCGAACTGATCCAGGACGATCCGGGCGGCCTCGCCCGCGCCCTCGACCTGCCGATCCCGGTGATCCCCCTGGAGCTGCCGGCCTATCAGAAGAAGGAGAACTGGGGCGCCTCGGAGACCTTCTATCGGCTGGTGCGGGCGCTCGCCGGACCGAAGGTCGAACCCGCCCCCCGCGAAGGCCGCCGCCCGCGCTGCAACATCCTCGGCCCGACGGCCCTGGGCTTCCGCCACCGCGACGACCTCGTCGAGATCGAGAAGCTGATGGCGGCGCTCGGCATCGACGTGAACGTCGTCGCTCCCTGGGGGGCGAGCCCCGCCGATCTCGGGCGCCTGGGCGCGGCCGACTTCAACGTGGTGCTCTATCCCGAGATCGCCCGCGCGGCGGCCCAGCATCTCCAGAAGACCTTCGGCCAGCCCATGGTCGAGACCGTGCCCATCGGTGTCGGCGCCACGACCCGCTTCGTCGAGGAGGTGGCGGCGCTCGCCGACGTCGATCCGGCCCCGGTGCTCGCCGGCGCGCCCTCCCGGCTGCCGTGGTACTCGCGCTCCGTCGATTCGACCTACCTGACGGGCAAGCGCGTCTTCGTCTTCGGCGACGCCACCCATGCGCTGGCCATCGCCCGGGTCGCCGCCGCCGAGCTCGGCTTCAAGGTCGTGGGGCTCGGCACCTACACCCGCGAATTCGCCCGGGAGGTGCGGGCGGAAGCGGCGTTGCACGGCATCGAGGCGACGATCACCGACGACTACCTCGACGTCGAGGCGGCGATCCAGTCCGCCCAGGCCGAACTGGTGCTGGGCACCCAGATGGAGCGCCACGTCGCCAAGCGCCTCGGGGTGCCCTGCGCGGTGATCTCGGCCCCGATGCACGTGCAGGATTTCCCGGCGCGGCACTCGCCGCAGATGGGGTTCGAGGGCGCCAACGTCCTGTTCGACACCTTCGTCCACCCCCTGATGATGGGTCTGGAAGAGCACCTGCTCGGCATGTTCCGCGAGGATGCCGAGTTCCACGACGGCGCCGCGCCGTCGCACCTGACCCGGCACGGGACGGCGGAAGGGGAACCGGCCGCTCCCGCCATCGAGATCCCGCCGACCGCACCACCCCCCGACGCCATCCCGGCCGCCTGGGAGGCCTCGGCCGAGAAGGAGCTGAAGAAGATCCCGTTCTTCGTGCGCGGCAAGGCCCGCGCCAACACCGAGCGGTTCGCCCGCGAGCGTGCCCTGTCCCGCATCACCGTCGAGACGTTGTACGATGCAAAAGCGCATTTCGGCCGCTGAGCTCATCCCCATGCGCGTCGTCATCGTGACGATGGACACGCATCTCGCCAGTTCCGTCGAGCGGGCGGGCCGCATCCTGCGCCGCGAGGCTCCGGGTCTCTCCATCGTCCTGCACGCGGCGACCGAGTTCAGCACCAACCCCGACAAGCTCGCGCGCTGCCGGGCCGACATCGCCACCGCCGACATCCTGCTCTGCGCGATGCTGTTCATGGAGGACCATTTCCAGCCGGTCCTGGCCGATCTCGCCGCCCGGCGCGCCGATTGCGACGCCCTCGTCTGCATGATGAGCGCGACGCCGGCCACCCGGCTCACCCGCATCGGCGCCTTCAGCATGGACGGCAGCCAGACCGGGCCGATGGCGCTGCTCAAGCGCCTGCGGGGCTCGCCGAAGACGCGCGCCGCCAGCACCGGCGCCGAGCAGATGAAGATGCTGAAGCGCCTGCCCAAGATCCTGCGCTTCATCCCCGGCACCGCCCAGGACGTGCGGGCCTACTTCCTCACCCTGCAATACTGGCTCGCGGGCTCGGACGAGAACGTGCTCAACATGGTCCGCGCCCTGGTGGACCGCTACGCCGACGGCCCGCGCCGGGCCTATCGCGGCACGCTCAAGGCCGCCCCGCCCGTCGAATACCCGGAGGTCGGCGTCTACCATCCGCGCCTGCCCGGACGGATGGGCGAGGATGCCCGCGCGCTGCCCGGCCATGGCGACCGCGGAACCGGCGACCGCGGCACCGGCAACCGCGGCACAGTCGGGGTGCTCGGCCTGCGCTCCTACATGCTGTCGGACAACAGCGCCCACTACGACGGCGTCATCGCCGCCCTCGAGGCGCGCGGCCTGCGGGTGATCCCCGCCTTCGCCAGCGGCCTCGACGCCCGCCCGGCCATCGAGCGCTACTTCCTGAAGGACGGCGTGCCGGCCATCGACGCCCTGGTTTCCCTCACCGGCTTCTCCCTCGTCGGCGGCCCGGCCTACAACGACGCGGCCGCCGCCCAGGACATCCTGGCCCGGCTCGACGTGCCCTACATCGCCGCCCACCCGGCCGAGCTGCAGACCCTGGAGCAGTGGGGCGCCTCCGACCGCGGCCTGCTGCCGGTGGAATCCACCATCATGGTGGCGATCCCCGAACTCGACGGCGCCACCGGCCCGATGGTGTTCGGCGGCCGGTCCGACAAGTCGGGGGCGCCGTGCCGGGGCTGCCACGTCGCCTGCGTCTTCCCGGCGGGTGCGGACGACCGCGACATGCATGCCTGCGTCGAGCGCGCCGGCATGCTCGCCGCCCGCGTCGAGCGCCTGGTGCGCCTGCGCCGCTCGGACCGGGCCGAGCGCAGGGTCGGCCTCGTCCTGTTCAACTTCCCGCCCAACGCCGGCAACACCGGCACCGCCGCCTACCTGTCGGTGTTCGAATCCCTCCACCACACCCTCGCGGCCATGCGGGACGCGGGCTACGCCGTGACGGTGCCGGACAGCGTCGCGGCGCTCCGCGAGGCCGTGGTCACCGGCAACGCCGCCCGGTTCGGGGCCACCGCCAACGTCCACACCCGCATCCCCACCGACACCCACGTGCGGCGCGAGCGCTACCTCGCCGAGATCGAGGCACAGTGGGGCCCGGCCCCGGGCCGCCAGCAATCGGACGGCGCGTCGATCTTCGTGCTCGGCGCCCAGTTCGGCAACGTCTTCGTCGGCATCCAGCCCGCCTTCGGCTACGAGGGCGATCCGATGCGTCTCCTGTTCGAGAAGGGGTTCGCCCCGACCCACGCCTTCTGCGCCTTCTACCGCTGGCTGCGGGAAGACTTCAAAGCCCACGCGCTGATCCATTTCGGCACCCACGGGGCCCTCGAATTCATGCCCGGCCGCCAGACCGGCCTCTCGGCGGCGGACTGGCCCGACCGGCTCATCGGCGACGTGCCCAACATCTACCTCTACGCCGCCAACAACCCCTCCGAGGGGGCGCTCGCCAAGCGCCGCTCGGCCGCGACCCTCGTCAGCTACCTCACCCCGCCCATTGCCCATGCGGGGCTCTATCGCGGCCTCGTCGACCTCAAGGCCTCCATCGAGCGCTGGCGCGGCCTGGACCCAGACGCGCACCGCGAGCGGGCCGACCTCGCCACCCTGGTCCAGGCTCAGGCCGCCCTGGTCGAACTCGCCCCGGCCGAACCCGCCTGGGCCGAGGCCGGGGCCGAGATCGCCCGCATCGGCCGCGCGGTCCTGGAACTCGAATACACCCTGATCCCGCACGGGCTCCACGTGGTCGGCGCGCCGCTCTCGTCCGAAGCGCGGATCGACATGCTGCTCAGCATGGCCGATTCCGCCCACGGGGTCCGGCTGGCGCGCGACAGCGTCGCCGCCCTGGTGGCGGGGGCGAGCCCGGAAGCCGCCCTCAAGGCCGGCGGCCCGGTGGCGAGGGCCGCCGACCTCGCGATCCTGCGCGAGCTCGGGGCCACCGACGCCCTGCTCGGGCAGGACCACGAGATCCCCGCCCTCCTGCGGGCGCTCGATGCCCGCTTCATCCGCCCCGCCCCCGGCGGCGACCTCCTGCGGACCCCGGCGATCCTGCCGACGGGGCGCAACCTCCACGGCTTCGACCCCTTCCGCATCCCCAGCGCCTTCGCGGTTCAGGACGGCGCCGCCCAGGCCCAGCGCCTCCTCGACCGCCACCGCGCCGACGGTCTGCCCCTGCCGCGCTCCGTCGCCATCGTGCTGTGGGGCACCGACAACCTCAAGAACGAGGGCGGCCCCATCGCCCAGGTCCTGGCGCTGCTGGGCACCCGGCCCCGCTTCGACGGCTACGGCCGCCTCGCCGGTGCCGAACTCATCGCCCTCGAAGACCTCGGCCGGCCGCGCATCGACGTAGTGGTCACCCTCTCGGGCATCTTTCGCGATCTGCTGCCCCTGCAGATCAAGCTGCTGGCCGAGGCCTGCCTGCTCGCGGCCTCGGCCGACGAGCCGGTGGAGCAGAACTTCGTCCGCCTCCACACCCTCGAATACCAGCGCGTCCACGGCGGCGACTTCGAGACGGCGGCCCTCCGGGTCTTCGGCAACGCCGAGGGCGCCTACGGCTCCAACGTCAACCACCTCGTGGAGAACGGCCGCTGGGACGCCGAGGACGAACTCGCCGAGACCTATTCCCGCCGCAAGGGCTTCGCCTACGGCCGGGATGGGCGCCCGGTGCAGCGTTCCGCGCTCCTGAAGAGCGTCCTCGCCGACGTCGACCTCGCCTACCAGAACCTCGATTCCGTGGAACTCGGCGTCACCACCGTGGACCATTACTTCGATACCCTGGGCGGCATCAGCCGGGCGGTGAAGCGGGCCAAGGGCGGGATCGAGGCCCCGGTCTATATCGGCGACCAGACCCGGGGCGAGGGCTGCGTCCGCTCCCTCACCGAGCAGGTCGCCATCGAGACCCGCACCCGCATCCTCAACCCGAAATGGTACGAGGGCATGCTCGCCCACGGCTACGAGGGCGTGCGCCAGATCGAGACCCACGTCACCAACACCATGGGCTGGTCGGCCACAACGGCGCAGGTCGATCCGTGGGTCTACCGCGAGATCACCGCCACCTTCGTCCTCGATCCGGCCATGCGCGAGCGCATGGCGGCCCTCAACCCGACCGCCTCGGCAAAGGTCGCCAACCGCCTGATCGAGGCACACGAACGCGGCTTCTGGCAGCCCGACGCCGCCATGCTCGACGCCCTGCGCGAGGCCGGCGACGAGCTCGAAGACCGCCTCGAAGGCATCACCGCAGGGGTCGCAGCATGAACATCGCCATCCGGAATCCGGTCGCGTCGCGGCAGCCCCAAGCGCCGCGGCAGCCCGAAGGGAGCGTCCAGGTCGAACTCGATCCGACCCTGAAGATCGGCACCGCCAAGGTGTTCGCCGTCTACGGCAAGGGCGGCATCGGCAAGTCCACCACCTCGTCGAACCTGTCGGTGGCGTTCTCGAAGCTCGGAAAACGCGTCCTGCAGATCGGCTGCGACCCGAAGCACGACTCGACCTTCACACTGACGAAGCGGTTAGCCCCCACGGTGATCGATGCCCTGGAGGCGGTGCAGTTCCACTCCGAGGAGCTGCGCATCGAGGACTTCGTGGCGGAAGGCTACAACGGCGTCATGTGCGTCGAGGCCGGCGGCCCGCCCGCCGGGACGGGCTGCGGCGGCTACGTCGTCGGCCAGACCGTCAAGCTCCTGAAAGAGCATCATCTGCTGGAGGACACCGACGTCGTCATCTTCGACGTGCTCGGCGACGTGGTCTGCGGCGGCTTCGCCTCGCCGCTCCAGCACGCCGACCAGGCGCTCATCGTCACGGCCAACGACTTCGACTCGATCTTCGCCATGAACCGCATCGTCGCGGCAATCCACGCGAAGTCCAAGAACTACAACGTGCGGCTGGGCGGCGTCATCGCCAACCGCTCGGCCAAGACCGACGAGATCGACCGCTTCAACGCCGCCGTCGGCCTGGAGCGCATCGCGCACTTCCCCGACCTCGACGTGGTGCGCCGCTCCCGCCTCAAGAAGTCGACCCTGTTCGAGATGGAACCGACGCCCGAACTCGTCGCCGTCACCGACGAGTACATGCGCCTCGCCGCCCATCTCTGGGCCGGCGGCAAGCCGCTGGCTGCGCTCCCGATGAAGGACCGCGACCTGTTCGAATTTTTGGGATTCGATTGAGGGTGAGCGCCATGACGAGCACCACCTACGCCGAGCGCCGCGGACAACTGACCCACTACTTCGACCGCACGGCGGTCGACGCCTGGGCGCGCCTCACCTCGGACGCGCCGGTCTCGAAGATCCGCGCCACCGTGCGGGCCGGGCGCGACGCCATGCGGGACAACCTCCTGTCGTGGCTGCCCGGCGATCTCACCGGTAAACGCGTCCTCGACGCCGGCTGCGGCACCGGGGCACTCAGCATCGAGGCGGCCCGCCGCGGCGCCGAGGTGGTGGCCATCGACGTCTCGCCGACCCTCGTCGGCCTCGCCCGCGAGCGCCTCGCCGAGCGTCCCGAAGCCGCCCGCATCGACTTTCGCGTCGGCGACATGCTCGATCCCTGGCTCGGCCGCTTCGACCACGTGGTGGCGATGGATTCCCTGATCCACTACGCCACCCCCGACATCGTCCGGGCGCTCGCCGAACTCTCCCTGCGCACCGACGGCTCCCTGGTGTTCACCGTGGCGCCGCGCACGCCGCTCCTAACCCTTATGCACTGGGCCGGCCGCGCCTTCCCCCGGGCCGACCGGGCCCCGGCCATCGTACCGGTGGCGGACGCGACCCTGCGCCGCCGGGTGGCCGCCGAACCGGTGCTCTCTGGATTCGCCCTCGCCCGGACGCACCGGGTCAACAGCGGCTTCTACCTGTCGCAGGCCTTCGAACTCGTCCGCACGGCGTCGGGGAGGGGGGCGCCATGATCCGCCTCGGCGACACCGTGGCCCGGGGCCTCATGCGGCTCGGACCCGGCATCCTGCCCTTCGCGGATGCCGCCACCGCCGAGCTGCCCCTGGGGCGCCTGCTGCGCCTCGCCCTGTTCCAGGTCACCGTCGGCATGGCCGCCGTGCTCCTCATCGGCACCCTCAACCGGGTGATGATCGTCGAGCTCGAAGTGCCGGCCTGGATCGTCGCCGTGATGCTGTCCCTGCCCCTGATCTTCGCGCCGTTCCGGGCGCTCGTGGGCTTCCGCTCCGACACCCACCGCTCGGTGCTGGGCTGGCGCCGGGTGCCCTACATCTGGTTCGGCACCCTGCTGCAGTTCGGCGGGCTCGCGATCATGCCGTTCGCCCTCCTGATCCTCTCGGGCGACACCACCGGGCCGACCTGGCCGGGCCATGTCGCGGCGGCCCTGGCCTTCGTCCTCGTCGGCGCCGGCCTCCACACCACCCAGACCGTGGGCCTGGCGCTGGCGACCGACCTCGCGCCCGCCCATGTCCGGCCGAAGGTGGTGGCGCTGCTCTGCGTGATGCTGCTCGCCGGCATGCTGGTCAGCGCCGTGGTGTTCGGCCTGCTGCTCGCCGACTTCTCGGCGCTGCGCCTCATCAAGGTGATCCAGGGCGCGGCCGTGGTCACCATCGTGCTCAACGGCATCGCCCTGTGGAAGCAGGAGGCGCGCGATCCGTCGCGCACCGACCGGCACGCCCCGCGCCAGACCTTCTCGCAATCCTGGGCCGCCTACGCCAACAGCGGTCTCGCCCGCCGGCGCCTCGTCGCCACCGGGCTCGGCACCGCCGCCTTCTCCATGCAGGACATCCTGCTCGAACCGTATGGCGGGCAGATCCTGCACCTGGCCGTGGCGGCCACCACGGCGCTCACCGCCATGCTGGCGGCCGGCGGCGGACTCGGCCTGCTCCTGGCCGCGCGCTGGCTCGGCCGGGGCGGCGACGCCTTCCGGGTGGCGGCGGCCGGCACCGGCACCGGCATCCTCGCCTTCTCGGCGGTGATCTTCGCCGCGCCCCTCGATTCCATCCCGCTCTTCGCCCTCGGCGTCACCCTCATCGGCCTCGGCGGCGGCCTGTTCGCCCACGGCACCCTCACGGCCTCCATGGCCAAAGCCGGCCCCGAGGAGACGGGCCTGGCCCTCGGCGCCTGGGGCGCGGTGCAGGCGAGTGCGGCCGGCGTCGCCATCGCGGCGAGCGGCATCCTGCGCGACCTCGGCTCGTACCTCGCCACTTCCGGCGCCCTGGGGGAGGGGATGAACCAGCCCTCCACCGGCTACCTCATGGTCTACCACCTCGAGATCGCCCTGCTGTTCGCGACCCTCGTCGCCATCGGCCCCCTGGTGCGCGACCCCGCCGGCCGGCGCCGCGCCGCGCCGATCCGCACCCTGCCCAACCCATCCGTCTGAGAACCGGGAGACACGCCATGTCGAGAGGTGAAATCACGGGCTACGTCGATGTCGCGCAGGTGGTGCTCTACGCCTTCTGGATCTTCTTCGCCGGCCTGATCTTCTACCTGCGCCGCGAGGACCGCCGCGAGGGCTACCCCCTGGAGGCCGAGGGCCTGACCGGCCGGCGCGCCATGCCCGATCCGATCCTGATCCCGACGCCGAAGTTCTTCCACCTCTCCAACGGCGAGGTGAAGAGCGCGCCGCCGCACGAGGGTCCCAACACCTGGAACTACCGCGGCCACAAGCACGAGGTCTGGCCGGGCGCCCCACTGGAGCCCGACACCGACGGGCTGCACGACCAGATCGGCCCCGGTTCGTTCGCCGACCGCGACGATTCCCACGACCGCACCTGGGACGGCGACAAGCGCATCGTCCCCCTGCGGGTGGCCGAGCACTTCGTCGTCCACGAGGACGGCCCCAACCCCATCGGCATGACCGTGTTCGGCGCCGACCGCCAGCCGGCCGGCACCGTCTCCGACCTCTGGGTCGACCGCGGCGAGTCCATGGTGCGCTACTACGAGGTCGAGCTCGGCGCCGGCGGCCGGCGCGTGCTGATGCCCAACACCTTCTGCCGCACGGGCCGCTTCTCGCGGACCGTGAAGACCGAGGCCCTGCTGGCCCACCAGTTCGCCGACATCCCCGCCCACAAGGACCCGGATTCCGTGACCCTCTACGAGGAGGAGCGGATCATGGCCTTCTTCGGGGCCGGCACCCTCTACGCCACCCCCGCCCGTCAGGAGGCGTTCCTGTGACC
>NZ_VRUZ01000060.1:0-25717 GCF_008039485.1 Methylobacterium sp. WL69
CGCTTCTGCCGGCTTCTTGGCCGGTCCGGATGTCTGCTTCATCTTCGCTCCTCAGGGGCTACGATGAACCAGCCATCCTCCGTTCGTGAAGACCCTCATTCTGTCCCACAGGTGCTGACGTCGGACAGTCTACCTCCTCACCGACCCCGTCGTCGTTGAAAAGATTCCCGGCGCCGGCATCTACAGCGCCGATGCCGATGGCTCGGGCGCGCTCGGCGGCCTCGCGGTGTTGGATGGTTCGCTTCACGCCTGCGGCGCCAAGGGACAGCTCTACCGGCGCACCGGCGCGGATGCCTGGACGCGCGTCTCGATCGACGACGCCGCGATCGCGCGACAGGGGCGGCTCGACCGGCTGGCGGAGGGCGCGACCGGAGCGGCCTATGCGATCGGCACGCTGATACCCGAGTTCTGGGAGCCTCCCGCCGAGCTGGAAGCGGCGCAGCTGCAAGCGGCACAGGCTGGCGACCTTGCGCGCTTCGAAGCGCTCAGCATCGAGGCGGAAAACTGGGCCAGGGAGCAGGGGCTCGGCGGCGTCGCCTCCGGCTTCCTCCTCACGGGATCGGACGGCGCCTGGCGTCGTGTCGAGGCCGGATCGGAAGAGGAACTGCGCGACATCCTCGTCGAGCCTTCGGGCGAGGTCTGGGCGGTGGGCACGAACGGCGTCATCCTCAACGGCGATCCGGTGACCGGCACCCTCACCGACCGCTCCCGTCCCGGTGACCGTGGTCGCGACTTCGTCGGCATCACACGCTTCGAGGGCCGGATGGTTCTCTGCTCGGACTCCGCACTGCACTGGTTCGACGGGCAGACCCTGACGCCGATGCGTCCGATGCCTGGGCTCGGCATCGACTGCGGGACACCCGCACCGCTCTGCATGCGCGCCGTCGGCCATGGTCTCGTGTATTTCGATCGCGCGCACGGGGTGCATCGCTTCGACGGCAGCTCGTGGCAGGAGATCGAAATCCCGGTTGCGCTGCTTCAGCGCGACTTCGTCGGGCCTCATACGGTTTCCGCCTGATCCGTTCGGTGACGCGGTGCCATGCGGGTCCCCTCCTCCCCAGGCGCGGGTCCCCTCTCCTGGAAGGAGAGGGACAGGGTGAGGTGTGTGGAGTCTCCGGACAGTCCACGACCCTCACCCCAACCCTCTCCCAAACAGGAGAGGGGGCCCGTCGCGGCTACTCAATCCGAATCGATCAACCGGAGTTGGTATCAGTCATGAGACGGCAACCGGTTGCAGGCGTGAAGCCCCGGAACAGACGATGAAACGGAGTGCGCTTTCCATGGCTTCCCGAGCGAGCGTGATCCCTGGGCTCGGTCGCCGCAGGCCGGCGGGGTCTTCCGGTTGGCGTTCGGTGCAATGACCGGCGTGATCCCATGGATCGGCAGTTCCGTGCGCAGGAAGCTGCCATCCTATTCTTTGTCGGCAGGCAACAGTCTCGGTTGCCGAGCGGTACCGCAAGCAGATCGGGAACAGCGGCGGAATCGCAAGCCTCGCCGCCCGGTGGGACGAAGTCGAGACGGCGTCCTCGACCGTCTGCGCGGGCGTGGCTTTTCGTCGAGAAGCCGCCGCGCGATGGACCCAATGCTGGGATCGAACATCCAGTAGACGAAATCCGACGCTTGGTCCCGGCGGGGAGGGGTTGCTTACGACCCGTAGCGGGCGCTGGGAAGGTCCGCTTTGAGGCTGCTTGGTGAAACCGAGGGTCATTCATATCGCTGGATACCACTTGTCAATAACGACGCGCTATCGCTCTTGGCATGTCATCGATACGCACCACCTTTCTTATCGCATTGGCGTTCCTCATGGTTCACTCCGCATCAAGCGCGGAAGTCGAACAAATGAATGCCGGTCCACCGGGTGAAGTGAGTTTCATCTATCTGGTGCCGAGTGATCGATCAGTCTCGAAGGCATATCCCGAGCGAATTTCGTTCGCAGCCCGACACTTTCAATCGTGGCTTGGACAAAAGCTGAACGGCAGGACGTTCCGTTTGGCAAACCCAACCGTTCGGATTGTGCGGTCTGACAAGCCTGCGAAATGGTTCAGCTCAGTCGAACGTCACACCGGTTACAGTGCATTCTACCGAAACACGCTCGAAGAACTCACGCGCCTGGGCGTTGCCAAACTGAACGACCCGAAGGCCCGCTACATGGCCTACGTTGATGCCGATCACGCCTGCGGACAATCCGGTGCAGGCGGCAGCGGACTTGCAGTGGTTTCGGCGAACGATCTACGTGGCCTTAGCGGAGAAACGATTGTGCCCGCTTGCGAGAAGGCAAACGGAGCCGAGATCGCCGGACGGTGTCGATGGATCGGCGGGATGGGCCACGAGATGCTGCACACTCTAGGCTTGATCCACCCCGACCGCTCGCCGGCATGTCAGACGGCTCAATGCCGTTCTGAAGCGCTAATGATGCATGGATACGTCAAGTATCCAAACGCCGCTCTCCTCAAAGAAGAAAGCTTGAGCTTGAACCGGTCGCTCTTCGTGCAGGACCAACGTATAGAAAATCTTCTCGACTGCACAGCCCCTTGACAGCTCATGAATGTCTGCGTGAGTGGAAGTCGCAACCGGCGATAAATGATCTATTTAGGTCGAATGCAGAACGTCCGCTTCGGGACGACAGGTCAGGGTCCGGTTATCGACCCGACCTCGCCGTATTGCTCGATCAACCCTGCTCTCGGAAGCGGAGGTCTTCAGGCTCAATTCGGCGATTTGTCCGAAGGCGGCGGCAATAGGTCTGACTTCGATCTCGCTCCAGATGCTGAGAAACAGCCGCCGCACGCATCAGCGATCCAACTGTCTCCGTGGTCTCCCCGGCGACCCCAGACATCGATCCTCGTGCCCCCACGGCCCTCGAAAATGAAGCTCGTGGACCAGATACCCCATAGTTCAACTAGCTCATCGCTGACGGTGACCGTAGGTCCGGCTCTGAGCGTCAGTTGAGGGATGATGGCTTGATCCGTCACTTTGCCGATCATCACCATGCAGAGGTCTCCGTGACACCCGCTCTCGATGCGCAGCAGCAGGGGGCCGCCCTCGCGCCAGAACCGATTATCCTTGATCCTAGCGGCGGCGAGTGCCGCTTCCGCGTCCTTTGGCCTCTCGGAGCGCATAAGCGCCGCAACACGGCCCTTGAGTTCGTCCGGCAGTGGGTCCTCGATACGAAAACGTGCCCCCTGCGCGGAAGCCACGCCAATCATGGTCAAGCTCAACGCCGTCGCGAGAATCACTGATCGCCACCGAGACACCATAGCTTGCAGCCTTGCACCCTTTGAGCACTACGTCCGCTTCCTGCGCGCCTGATCTTAAAGCAGACGGTCGCAAATCCACCCAACCCGGTCATTGGTGGCTGTTTAAACAGCCTGGAAGCGGACCTTCCCAGTGGCCGAGAAGGGTCGAATGCGGAACGTCCGCTTACGGACGCATGGCCGGGGTCCGCTTGCCACCAAGAGCGGGCCCGGAAATGTTTAAATCAGGTCGAAGATAGAACGTTAAAAATACTGTCAATAAGCTTAAGTGTTATGGCTGCTGTAAATTACCTAAAAACAATACATAAATTGCCATTATAGCCCCAACCAAAAAGAAAATACTCAAAGCTGTGACTAATATTACACCAAACCAAAAACCTATAGGGTTCGTAGACAACGGCAAGTTGACGCTCATAGATTTAAAAACTTTATATCTATATGCAAAATAGAGTTGGTTTTTGTATGAATACAAAGCATAAAAACAGCACGCCACTAGTAATATGGCACCAATATGCATTTTCATAACATTTATCCAATTAACACCTTGGCCGCCGCCATGACCGTTTTGAAGTCCGAAGGAGGCTGGAGGCGAAACGTCTGCTTTAAGGCAAAAAGCTAGGGTCCGGTTACCACCCAGTACGGTCGTTCAGGACGGGTACCAGGCGTCGGATTTGATCCACTAGAACATGCCGTTCGGGTTGGCGGAATGCTCGGGCAGGGTCTGCATCACGTCCCAATGCTCGACGATCTTGCCGTCGGCATCGAGGCGGAAGATGTCCATGGCCGCGTAGTCGTCGCCGCCCGGCCAGTGCTGGAGGCAGTGCAGCACGACGAATTCGCCCTCGGCGATGGCCCGCTTGATTTCGACGCGCTTGCCCGGCCACTCCCGCGCTATGCGCTCGAAATACGCGATGAAGCCGTCCTTGCCGGTGGCCACGTGCGGATTGTGCTGGATGTACGCGCCGCCGACATGGCGGGCGATCGCCTCGCGCGGCCGGCCTTCGTTGAACATCAGGTCGTAGAAGGCGATCACGGTCGCCTTGTTCCGCGCGAGATCGGTCATGCTGCCTCCCCGGGGTGCTCCTGCCCTGCTCTTGGCCTGCTCCCGCGGCGGCGTGGCGACCGCTTCGTCGCGCGGGGGCACGATGACACAAGGCGCGGGAGAGGCGATCCGATCCAGCGGGATCGGTCACGGCTCCGGCGGGCCGGACCCCCCGTCGCGATCATGCGCCTCGCCCGTCCGCAAGCCGTTTTAGCCTCGTCCGATCCGGCGGTCATTGAACGGCCGTCGGATAAACCCTGATTGTTCAAAGATCGGTCTTCATCAAGAGTTCTTTTAGACACGGCGTACATGCTCGATGGGACGTAGGATACCAAGCATGCACCCGAAAACCCTGGCCTGGGCGACCGCCGTGACGGCAACGGCGTGCGCCCTCGGCATGACGGCGGCGACGGGACTTCGGATCGAGCCGTCGCACGGGCTGATGTGGACGGCAGGCATCGGCCTCCTCGTTGCCATCCAGGCGTTCTATACGCGCTACCGGCCGGAACCGTTCATCGCCGATCTGATCGGGACCCTCGCCGTGAACCTGTGCGCGTCCTGCATGATCGGCGTTGTCGCGCTCGCCGGTCTGGCCGTGAACGCGCCCCTGGTCGATGGGGCGCTGATCTGAGCCGATGCGATGCTCGGCCTCGATGCGCGAGCGATGGTCGAAACCGTCTCGCACTGGACCGTCCTGCACGGCCCCCTCGCGTTCGCCTGCCAGTTTTCGGTGGTTCTGCTGGTGTTTGCGCCCTCGATCCTCGTCGTCCTGCGTCGAGCCGAAGCGGCCTGGCGGTTCTGCGCCATGATCGGTCTCTCCGGGCTCGCCTGTGCGCTCCTGTCGATTCCGTTCCCCGCCATCGGAGCCTTTCCCGGACTGCAGATCCCCGACGACGTCGTCGCGCGACTACCGCTGGGGGCGGGCCTCTATCACATCCCGACCTTCGATGCCTTCCGGTCCGAACTCGCGACGGTCATTCGCCTGTCGGAGTTGAACGGCGTCATCACGTTTCCGTCGTTTCATGCCGCGTTTGCCTGCGCGACGGCGCATGCCTTCCTGCCCGTACGGCCCCTGCGCTTGCCCGTCGTGGTCTGGACCGTTGTGGTGATGGCCTCCACCATCGTGATCGGCGGCCATTACTTCGTCGATGTGTTGGCCGGCCTCGCCCTGTTCGCGGCGGTCGCTTCCGTCGCGCGGCCGCACAGGACGGCTTCGCGTCTCCCGAGGATGGCGCCGGCGATGACCTCCGCCGCGTGAGACGCCGACCGGCTCGCCGTGGCTCCAGCGGTTATGGCTGTCCGCAACGGGCCCGACCGCATCGTCGGCGCCTGCGCCGCCGTCTCCTGGACCGTCACCCGACGGTCATGGGCCCGGTTTAATCCCGGTCGTGACGAAGAAATTTTTGGGATGCCGCCATGTCCGACGCTGCCCTGGCCTCGACCGGACCGGTCGCGCCCAGTCCCACCGGCAAGCCCACCCTGGACCACGCCATCCATCCGGGCGGCGTCATCGCGTTCCTGCTCGTCCTCGTGGCCGGCCTCGGCTACGCCGTCTTCAGCCTGATCGCCGACCTGAACGCGGTGCATCAGGAGCCCCTGGCGATGGGCGCCTTCGCGCTCCTCGGCCTCGCCCTGCTGATCGCCCTGGCCTTCGAGTTCGTGAACGGGTTTCACGACACCGCCAACGCCGTCGCCACCGTGATCTACACCCACTCGATGCCGCCCCTCGTGGCGGTGATCTGGTCCGGGACCTTCAACTTCCTCGGCGTGCTGCTGTCGTCCGGCGCCGTCGCCTACGCCATCGTCACCCTGCTGCCCGTGGAGCTCATCCTGCAGGTCGGCTCGGGCGCCGGCTACGCGATGATCTTCTCCCTGCTCCTCGCCGCCATCATCTGGAACCTCGGCACCTGGGCCCTCGGCCTGCCGAACTCGTCCTCGCACGCCCTCATCGGCTCGGTGCTCGGCGTCGGCGTCGCCAACCAGCTCATGGGCGGTCAGGACGGCACCTCCGGCGTCGACTGGACCCAGGCGTTCGGCGTGTTCAAGGCGCTGGCCTTCAGCCCGGTCTGCGGCTTCGTGGCGGCGGCCCTGCTGCTCCTCGCCCTCAAGTTCGCCGTGCGCCGCAAGGACCTGTACGAAGCGCCCAAGGGCGACGCGCCGCCCCCCCTCTGGATCCGCGGCGTCCTGATCCTGACCTGCACCCTGGTGTCGTTCTTCCACGGCGGCAACGACGGGCAGAAGGGCATGGGCCTGATCATGCTCATCCTCATCGGCGCCGCCCCCACCGCCTACGCCCTGAACCGAACCATGACCGCCGACGCGACCCCGGCCTTCGTCCAGACCTCTGAGGCCGCCGGCGCCGTGTTTTCGGCCCATGCCGGCGGGGCGGCGCGCCCCGAGGCCGCCGAGGCCCGCAAGATCGTCGCCGACGCCCTGAAGGCGAAGGCCCTCGACAAGCCGGAGGTGTTCGCAGCCCTCGCCGCGCTCTCGGGCGACATCGCGGCGTCCGTGAAGGGCTACGGCTCGCTGCAGCAGGTCCCGGCGGCGGCGACCTCGAACGTCCGCAACGACATGTACCTCGCCTCCGACGCGATCCGCCTGCTGCCGAAATCCGGCGCGACCCTGTCCGAGGCCGAGACGAAGACCCTGAAGGGCTACACCGAGCTCCTCAACGAGGGCACCCGCTACATCCCGGGCTGGGTCAAGGTCTGCGTCGCCTTGGCGCTCGGCCTCGGCACCATGGTCGGCTGGAAGCGCATCGTCGTCACCGTCGGCGAGAAGATCGGCAAGACCCACCTGACCTACGCCCAGGGCGCCTCGGCCGAGATCGTGGCCGCGGGCACCATCGGGCTCGCCGAGCTCTACGGCCTGCCGGTCTCGACCACCCACATCCTGTCCTCGGGCGTCGCCGGCACCATGGCGGCCAACGGCTCGGGCCTGCAGATGTCGACGGTGCGCAACATGGCGCTCGCCTGGGTCACGACCCTGCCGGCCGCCATCGTCATCGCCGGGACTTTGTTCTTTATCCTTCGCCACGTCTTCTGAGGCCGGTACCTGATCCGCGAGCTTCGCGCGCGCCGTCGTGAGGCCCCGCCGGATTCATGCCGCTGCCGGGTGGGTGTTTTCGAACGCCGCGAAGCGCGGGCGGGAAGCGGCACGGGCCCCCGTCCAGTTGGGGCGGGGTGATAGCAGAGGGATGATCGCGTGTGCGTAAACCCCTGGTACGCCGGGCGGAGCGTGGGTGCGCATCCTCTCCTCTCCCCGCCTGCGGGGAGAGGGCCGCAGGCACCCCGTCGTGCCTGCGGCAAGCGCAGGCGAAGCCGCAGCGACGGTGAGGGGGCTTCGTCGGAGGAGGCTCTTCCGGAATCGCCCCCTCACCCTCGGCTGCCGCCTCGACGCGCTCCCCGACTAGGGGGAGACGCGTCCCTCTCCCCGCAAGCGGGGCGAGGGGATGCGCACCTGGGACTTCGCGTCTCGCACAACGCACTGCGACGGCGGCTTCAGACCACACGAGTAGACAAGTCCCGCACTGCCCGCGCGGCGCGGCCTACCGCAGGGTCGACGACTCGCCGGCCTTCAGCGGGCGATCCTCGCCGTCACGCCCGCCCGCGGAGACGTGGGAGTTCAGGCGTTCGAGGTGGTCGAAGACGTGTTCGAAGGCGGCGGTGACGGCCTGCTCGAAGGTGCCGTCGTGTTTGCCCTGGGCCGCCTTGAGGCCCTGGAGCAGCGCCTGGTGCTTGTCCGTATCGCTCGACATGGCAGTCCTCTTGGCAGTCCACTTGGCCGGGCGGAAGGCCGGCGTCATGGAAGCAAGCGCCGATCCCGGCCGGAGTTCCGGACGCGGGGCCGTTCGCGCGGGCGCCGGGTCAGGCGAGGGCGGGTTCGGGGCTCGGCCGGCGCGCCCCGACGGCCTCGGCCAGCAGCTCGGCCACGAGGTCGGCCTGGGACACGATGCCGACGAGGCGGTCGTCGGGGCCGACCACGGGCAGGTGGGTGAGGCCGGCATCCTGCATCCACGGCACGAGGTCGGCGATGGGCGTGTCGGGGCGGACGGAGCGCACGGGGCTCGTCATGATGTCCTCGACGCTGCCGTGGGGGGCGCGGCCCCGGGCCAGGGTCAGGGCGACGCGCCGGGCGATTCCGAGGCGCGGGCCGGGCCGCTCCCACACGGTCTTGTCCAACAGGTCCGTCTGCGTGACGATGCCGAGGATGCGCGCGCCTTCGTCGGTCACCGGCAGGGCCTTGACCCGGTGGCGGCGCAGGAGGTCGAGGGCCTCGTGCAGGGGCGCGTGCGGGGCCACGGCGATGACGTGGCGGGACATGATCGCCGCGCATGTGACCGGGCCGGCGGCGCGGCGGCGGTAGGCCGCGAGCTGCGCCCCCGCCAGGATCGCCTTGAGGTCGTCGCGCCCGATGTCGAGGACCTGATCGTAGGCGTCCAGCACCGCGTCGAGGTCGGCCGTGGTGACGCCGCCGCGGGTGGAGGGCGCCGGGTCGGCCGCTTTCTGGGAGCCGGCATGCGGGTAGGCCCGCCCGGTGAGGTTGTTGAACAGGATCGCCACCGCCAGGAGCAGCAGCGAGTTGGCGGCCACGGGCCACAGGACGAAGCCGTAGCCGAGGTCGTGGATCGCCGGGCCGCCGAGGACCGCCGTGAGGGCGACGGCCCCGCTCGGCGGGTGGAGGCAGCGCAGGGTCGTCATCAGGCCGATGGCGACCCCGATGGCGACGGCCGCCGCCACGGCGGGATCGGCGATCATATGCGCCGCCGTGACCCCGACCAGGGCCGCCACGAGGTTGCCGCCGAGGATCGACCAGGGCTGGGCCAGGGGGCTCGCCGGCACGGCGAAGAGCAGCACCGCCGACGCCCCCATGGGCGCGATGAGGGCGGGCCAGGCCGGGTCCGCTCCGAGGGCGAGGCGGCCGACGAGCCCCGTCACCAGGATGCCGACGAGGGCCCCGGCGGCCGAGCGCAGGCGCTCGCGCCGGCTCAACGGCTGGGTGTCCGGCAGGAGGTGACGCAGGGACAGGCGCATCGTCGGAACGGGCCTCGGCGCTGTTTTGCGGGGCGTGTCGTGGGGGGCGTGACGGGAGCCCGTTACGTTCTCGTCTCGGGGCGCAGCGGGGGGCCGTCGAAGCGCCGGCGTCATAGCAGATCGATGCGGTCTCGATTAACCCGGCCAAGATCAAGGCGGGCAAGCGCGCATCCCCTCGCCCCGCTTGCGGGGAGAGGGTTCGAGACCCCTGGCCGGGTCTCGAACGAGGCGGCAGCCGAAGGTGAGGGGGCGCGGTCGGAAGAGGCTCCTCCGGAAGCGCCCCCTCACCCTCGCTGCGGCTTCGCCTGCGCTCATCGCAGGCACGACGGGGTGCCTGCGATCCTCTCCCCGCAGGCGGGGAGAGGGGACATGCGCACCGGTTCGACGGGCCAGTCACCCCGCGCCCGAGATGCGGACGGCGCGCCCTGGGGCGCGCCGCTTCGGAGGCTTTACGTCAGACGGCGCGGGCCTGGTGCAGGTGCTCGATCTGCTGCTGGGTGTAGCCGAGGTCGAGGAGCACCTCGTCGGTGTGCTCGCCGAGCAGGGGCGAGGCGACGATGTCGACGGTCATGTCCGAGAACTTGATCGGGCTGCCCACGGTCAGGTACGAGCCGAGCTTCGGGTGCGGGACCTCGACGACGGTGCCGCTGGCGCGGAGCGACGGATCGACGGAGAGCTCCTTCATCGACAGGACCGGCGAGCACGGGATGTCGAACTTGCGCAGGATGTCGACGGCCTCGAACTTGGTCTTGTCGGCGAGCCACGCCTCGATGACGGCGAACACGTCGAAGATCTTGTCCTGGCGGGCGCGGGCGGTGTTGTAGGCCGGATCGTCGATCCACTCCTCCTTGCCGATGGCCTTGCAGATCGGCGCCCAGGCGTGACCCTGGATGGTGAAGTAGATGTAGGCGTTGGGGTCGGTCTCCCAGCCCTTGCACTTGAGCACCCAGCCGGGCTGGCCGCCGCCGCCGGCATTGCCGCCCCGCGGCACCACGTCGGTGAACTCGCCGTGGGGGTACTGCGGGTATTCCTCGAGGTAGCCGAGGGCATCGAGGCGCTGCTGGTCGCGCAGCTTGACCCGGCACAGGTTGAGCACCGAATCCTGCATGGACACGGCGACCTTCTGGCCGGTGCCGGTCTTGTTCTTGTGGTGGAGCGCCGTGAGGATGCCGATGGCCAGATGCATGCCGGTGTTGGAATCGCCGAGCGCCGCCGCGCTGACGGTGGGCGGGCCGTCCCAGAAGCCCGTGGTGGAGGCGGCGCCGCCGGCGCACTGCGCCACGTTCTCGTAGACCTTGAGGTCCTCGTAATGGTGGCCGTCGGAGAAGCCCTTCACCGAGGCGAGGATCATGCCCGGGTTGAGCTCCTGGATGCGGGCCCAGGAGAAGCCCATGCGATCGAGCGCCCCGGGGCCGAAATTCTCGACCATGACGTCGGACTGCTTGATCAGGGTCTCGAGCACTTCCTTGCCCTCGGGGGTCTTGGTGTCGAGGGTGAGCGAGCGCTTGTTCGAGTTCAGCATGGTGAAGTAGAGGGCGTCGGCATCCTCGACGTGGCGCAGCTGGGTGCGGGTGACGTCGCCGGAGCCGGGACGCTCGACCTTGATCACGTCGGCGCCGAACCAAGCCAGGAGCTGGGTGCAGGCGGGACCGGCCTGGACGTGGGTGAAGTCGATGATCTTGATACCCTCAAGCGGCTTACTCATGGCGGCGTTCTCCCTGATCGGTCGGTGTCGGACACGAAATCGTTTCGGTAGGGTCCGCTTCGGTGCGGGCTCTTGGTTTTGGCCTTGAGGCGTCTGGCCCGGTCAGGCCGTCTCCACCGCGCCCGGCGAGGGCGCGCGGGATTCGAATTCGGCGAGGCGGCGGCGCAGGTCCCGCTCCTCGGTCCAGCGACGGGTGTCGTCGCGGATGACGGCGGAGATGCCCGCGACGGTGCCGTCGGCGCCGTGCAGCATCCCCACCGTGAAGGCGATGGAGAGGGCATGGCCGTCCTTGTGCACGGCCGGCACCCGCAGCACGTCGGCGCCGTACCGGGTGACGCCCGTCCGCATGGTCTCGAAGTAGCCGTCCCAGTGGCGCCGGCGGTGGCGCTCCGGGGTGATGAGGTCGAGGGACCGGCCCAGGGCCTCCGCGGCGCTGTGGCCGAAGATGCGCGTCGCGGCGGCGTTCCAGACCACGATGGCGCCGCTCGCATCGGACACCACCACGGCGTCGCCGAGCGTGCCCACGAGATCGGCGAAGTCGATGGCCTGCGTCGGGGAACCCACGGACTCGGCCATGCCTCAGCGCGGGTCCGCCGCCGGATTGTTGCGGAGCAAGACAGTCGTTCGCAAGTGCAGCATGGACGGGACGGGGTGGTGCGGACGATGATCCGAGCGCATGATCGCCTCCTCCGGGCATTCGGCAGTCGTCGGCCCTTGGCGGGCCTGACGAGGACTTGCTTTTTCTGTCCGCCTGTTGTTGGTATTTGGTATGCCAAGCATTTCGGACTGTCAACCGACCATTCCGGCCCCCGGTGAGGGACCGTCGCCGGCGCCGAGTCCCGACCCCGCGATTCTCGACCCCGCGATTCTCGACCCGGCCGTGGGGCGGGGGCCGGGCATCCGCATCACCCAGGAGGCGGCCTACCGCTTCACCGTGGATTTCGGCGACCTGATCGCGGCCCTGCCCGTCGACGAGGCGCCGCCCGCCGGCGAGGGCCTCGGGCCGTGCCCGGAGCAGCTCCTGGTGGCGGCGGTCTCGAACTGCCTGTGCGCCAGCATGGTGTTCGCCCTCGGCAAGTTCCGCCAGGAGGCGGGGGGCGTCGCGGCCGACGCCCATTGCCGGATCGTGCGCAACGCCGAGGGGCGCCTGCGCATCGGCGGGATCGAGGTCGCCATCGCGCTCGGCCAGCCGGCCGAAAACCTGCCGCGCCTCGACCGGGTGCTGGAGCAGTTCGAGCGCTTCTGCACCGTGTCGCAGAGCGTCGAGGCCGGCATCCCCGTGGCCGTCACCGTCCGGGACGGGACCGGACGACGCCTGCGCTGAACCGAAGCTTTTCAAAAGGAGACATCCGCGATGCCCACCGACACCAGCCGCGCCGACGCGCCCGAGGACCTCGCCCGCCTGTTCAACGCCCGCGCCAATGCGGGCGACGTCGCCGGTCTGGTGGCCCTGTACGAGCCCGACGCCGTTCTGGCCGCCGGCGCCGTCGTCGCCACGGGCCACGCCGAGATCGAAAAATTCTACACCGACCTGCTGGCACGCAAATCCGATTTCCCCGCCGTCGAGACCCTGCCGGCCCTCCGCAACGGAGACCTCGCCATGACCTTCGCGCGCCTGCCCAACGGCCACGTCTCCGTGGAGACGGCCCGGCGCCAGGACGACGGCGGCTGGCTCTGGGTGATCGACCAGCTCAAGATCAAGCCGCTCACCCCGGCCGAATCGGCGTGACGGAGGTTGTTCCCCTCGCGCCGGAACTGACCGGCCGCCTCGGCTTCGCCCATCGCCTGCCCGTGGCGCCGCCCCTGCCCCCCGGCCGGCACGCCCTCGGGCTGTTCGACACCCGCGACGCGGTGCTGGTGGTGCCCGACGGTCTTCGCCCGGGCCGGCCGGTGCCCCTGGTGGTGCTGTTCCACGGCGGCGGCGGCAGCGCGGAAAAAATCCTGCCGATGCTGGAGGCCCACGCGGCCGCCGAGGGCTTCCTGCTGCTGGCCCCACAATCCCTGTTCCCGACCTGGGACCTCGTCATCGGCGGGCACGGGCCGGACCGCGAGCGCCTGTCCGAGGCCCTGGCCGCGGTGGCCGCGCGCTTTCCCCTCGACCCGCAGCGCTTCGTCTTCGCCGGCCATTCCGACGGCGGCAGCTACGCCCTGTCCCTCGGGCTCGCCAACGGCGACGTGGTCACCCACGTGGTCGCATCCTCGGCCGGGTTCTTGTCGGTGCATTGCCAGGCCGGGGCACCCCGGATCTTCCTGTCCCACGGCACACGGGACGAACAGATCCCCATCGACCGCAGCGCCCGCCCCCACGCCGCCCGCCTCGCCGCCGCCGGCTACGACGTCACATATGTCGAATACGACGGCCCGCACGCCCACCAGTCCGAGGTGGTGGCCCAGGCCGTGGCGTTTTTCCGCGACGCTTGATTCGGTTCATCGCCGAGGGCGGCGCTGACGCGCGGGTCCCCCTCCTTCCAGGCGGGGCGATGGCAGAGGGGTGCATGCGTTTGGGTCGGCCCTTGCCCGTTCGCGCAGAGGGTCTGCGCGCATCCCCTCTCCCCGCCTGCGGGGAGAGGGCCGCAGGCACCCCGTCGTGCCTGCGGCGAGCGCAGGCGAAGCCGCAGCGACGGTGAGGGGGCTGCGTCGGAGGAGCCTCATCCGGACGCGCCCCCTCACCCTCGGCTGCCGCCTCGACGCGCTCCCCAACGAGGGGGAGACGCGTCCCTCTCCCCGCAGGCGGGGCGAGGGGATGCGCACCGGAAACTCTGCTTCTTCGACGACGCCCTTCTGCGGCGGCTTCAGACCGCGACCATCAGCTGCGATCGCCCTGCCGTCCAGCGGAAGGGGGCCTGCATGCGCCCCACGCCCACATCCGGATGCCGTCCCGTACCCCGTCGCTGCACGCGATCGGCGCGTTCGCATCTGTGTGAGTCCAGTCGCCGCGCGCGGGGCGAGGGGATGCGCACCGGGGACTCCGCTACTTCGACACCGCCTCCGGGGCCAGGGCCTCGAAGGGCAGCCAGCCCTCGAACGGCTCCAGGCCGGCCTCGGAGCGATACCAGCGCCAGACCTGCCCCGACGCGTTGGGGGAGTACCAGCGCCCGGCGCGGCCCTCGGCCAGGATGGTGCCGAGGGTGGGGTGCCGGAGCCAGACCCTGTCGATGGTCTGCGGCGCCGTGGTCATCCGGCGCCATTCGGGTTTGGGCGGCATGGTCGCGCTCGCGTGCGGGGGGCCGGAACGGGTGCGGGGCCGGACGGATGTCCGGCCCCGCGTGTCGTGGCGTTCGGCTCAGGCGGTGACGATGCGCGGGGCCGGGGCGGTCTCGGTGGCGAGCTGCGCCTGGGCGACGACGCGCTTGCGCCAGGGCTTCAGCACGGCGATGGCGAGCAGGGAGGCGAGGATGTTGGCACCCGCGGCGACGAGGAACACGCCGTCCCAGCTGCCCGTGCTCTGCTGGAGGTAGTTGGCCACCGGTACGAGGAGGGCCGCCGTGCCTTTTGCCGTGTAGAGCAGGCCGGCATTGGTGGCGGCGAACTTGGTGCCGAAGGTGTCGGTGCAGGTCGAGGGGAACAGGGAGTAGATCTCACCCCAGGCGAAGAACACGAAGCCCGAGAGCAGCACGAACCACAGGGGATCGTGACCCCAGAGGTAGAGCATGTAGATGCCGAAGCCTTCCATGGCGAAGGCGATGAACATGGTGTTCTCGCGGCCGATCTTGTCCGAGACCCAGCCGAAGAACGGGCGGGTCAGGCCGTTGAGGACGCGGTCGATGGTGGCCGCGAAGGTGATCGCCACCATGGTGATGCCCATGATCGTCACGGGCACCTTGTCGACGCCGATGTCGGAGGCGATGGGCTTGAGGTTGGCGGTGATCATCAAGCCGCCGGCACCCACGATGACGAACATGAAGTACATGAGCCAGAAGATCGGCTGACGGGCGACCTCGCCGGGGGTGTAGTTGCGCCGGGTCTGGATGATGTTGGCGTTGTTGACGGCTTCCGGAACCTGGCCCTTCTTCGGCGAGGTGAAGAAGAACGCCAGCGCGCAGACGACGAGACCCTGGCCGATGCCGAAGTTGAAGAACGCCGCCTGGAAGCCGTGGTCGGAAATCATCCACTGGATCGGGGCGACGGTCAGCGCCGAGCCGGCGCCGAAGCCGGCGGCGATGATGCCGGCGGCGAGGCCGCGCTTGTCCGGGAACCACTTGAGGGCCGAGCCGACGCAGGTGCCGTAGACGGCGCCGGCGCCGATGCCGGCCACCACCTGGCCGAGGTAGAACATGTTGAGGGTCTCGGCATAGGAGTTGATGACCCAGCCGATGCCGCAGAGCAGGCCGCCGAACAGGACGACGACGCGGGGGCCGTACTTGTCGACGAACCAGCCCTCGACGGGGACGAGCCAGGTCTCGAACAGGACGAACAGGGTGAAGGCCCACTGGATGGCGGCGCGGTCGAAGCCGAACTTCTTCTGGATGTCGGGGACGAAGAACGTCCAGCCGTACTGAAGGTTGGCGATCATCACCATGCAGATGACGCCGATGACGAGCTGGCCCCAGCGATATCCATCGCCGACGCGTGTGACTTGACTTGGTTCGACCCTGGTCATGACGATCCTCCGGTTGTTTTGTTGTCCCAACATCATGCGCGATCGGCCATGGCGTGCCGTCGCGCATCCGGGGCACCGAGGCGGTGCCGTCTGGTATTTGGAATACCAGGGTTGCGCGGTGCACGGGGCGGCGTCAAGAGTAGCGGCGGCAAGATTCGATTTTGCAGCGCACCATGCTTGGTGACGGGTACGGTTCGACTGGCGAGACCAGTGTGTGGCCGACGGGGTGCAGTACTCCGCCGTATTCCCACCGCGCCAAGATCAGAAATCCGGCGACGGCCGCCGGCGGGATCGGCGGACGGCGATCTCCGCCGGAGTGGCACGATCCGGAAGCATGATGCAGGTTTTTGCGTCCGACGCGGAAAAATCATGGCGTTTCCCGCAGGTATTGTGCATACCAGTGCCAGTCGGCGCAGTTCGACGGGAGGAAATGCCGTGGAGAACAGCGATGCGTCCGGTCGCGGCGCGGCCCTGCACTACATCCGCGCGGATCGCACCGTCCGCGATGCCGTGCGGCTGCTGTCGCGGCCCGGCAGCGATGCCCTGGTGGTCATCGACGGCCGGCCCGATTCCGATGGCGCCATCGTCGGCCTGCTCACGGAGCGCGACATCTTCCGGGCCCTGACGGCCGGGGGCCTGGAGGTCCTCGACGCCCTGGTCTGGACCCTGGCGCGGGCCGACTTCGCCGCCGTCGACGTGGGGCTGGCCCCGCAGGAGCGCCTCGCGGCGTTCTGCCGGCACCGGACCGAGCACCTCGCGGTCATGGACGGGTTCGCCCTGCGCTCCGTCGAGAGCATCTGGGACTGCCTCGCCGCCCCCTCGGCCCGGACCGCCGCCCCCGGGCCGTGACCGGGGATCGTCCGACGGGCCACGCCGTGCAGCTTTCGCGCCGCGTCGGGACACGGGCCCCAGGTATTTTCGCACGATGCTCTGTGCCGCGAGAGTATTGCGACGCAATAATTTCATCCCCCGGACGTAAAATGCATCGTCCGGCCGGTTGAGGATTGACCCGTCGTCGGTTCGAATACAAAAATCACCCGGGATCACGGACTGGTGATCCCGAGCTCCACCGGGGGGCCGCCGCGGCGGCGTCCCGGCCGGGTTGGGACAGGCGCGGGCGTGCGGCCCGCTTCAAGGGAAACACCATGCGGTATCTCGCGATCCTCGAATGCCCCGTGATCTTCAGCGGCGAGAACGCCTACGCGATGACGAGCATGGACATGTGCCCGTCCGTCGGCATCACGCGCGGGCTCATCAGCCGCCACGTGAAGGTCGTCGATTCCGAGCTGTTCGTCGTCAGCATCTGGGACAGCCAGTTCTGCGCCAAGCTGTTCTTCGATCCGGCCTGGTACGAGAAGGCCGAATCCCTGTGGGGCGACCGCTACCAGCTCCGCCTCGACGCCATCGACGAGGCCCGCGTGGCCTGAAGCGCGACGCCGCGGCGGCCGTCGGAGCGGGTTCCTCCCCGACGGGAACGGCGCGCGTGCGGCGGGTCGACGTTCGAGGGCGCGATCCCGGAGAGACCCCTAGAACCGGTAGGTGAGGTTGCCCTTCACGGCGTGATCCCGTGCCCGGTCCCCGACCTGCCCCGTATAGGCGACGCCGAGGGTCGTGCCGCGTCCGACGCGCACATCGAGACCCGCTTGCGCCACCACGGCGTCCCGATCGATGGGCAGACCCGCCGTCAGGAAGGCGGGACCCGTCCCGAAGGCCAGCAGGGCTTTCGGCACGACGTCGCCGTAGGCCCGGCGGTAGCCCACGAGGGCACGGGCCGAGACGGGTCCGCCGAAGCCGAGGTCGAGATTGGCCTGCGCCCGGAGACCCACGGTCGAGGTGCCGATCTCGTAGGTCTGCGCCGCTCCGGTCAGGGCGGCGAACCCGCCGGTTTCGGCCAGGCGATCCCGCCCGATGGCGACGAGGGCGCCGCCCACGAACGGCTCGATGGAGGACAGGGCGAAGACCGCCGGCGAGGGACCCGGCGTGCCCGCGACGGCGAAGCGATAGCCGAGTTCGCCGAAGCCCTGGATCGTGTCGCCGCCGGTGCGGGCGGAGGCGCTGTCGCCGAGGCCGGCGACGGAGATGCTCCGGCGCAGGCGGGCGGCGTTGTCCGCGTAGACCGCACCGAGGCGCAGGGAGACCGCGCCGGATTCGTAGCCGCCGTAGACGCCGCCGAACCCGCTCTCGATCGTGCCCGACTGCAGGCTGCCGGGGGTGTCGAGTCCGGTGGTCGCGTAGCCGCCGGCCACGCCGATCCGGATTCCGTTCTCGAGCCGCGCGTCGGCACCGAGCACGAAGCCGCTGGTCTGGCGCGAGAGGCTTGCGGCATTGCCGTCCGTGCGCGCCCGACCGAAGCTGCCGAAGCCCTGGCCCCAGACACCGAAGGTCCGGGGGTCCATGACCCGCATCGGCACGGGGGGCATGGGAGGGGAACGGCCGGGCAAGTCCGCCGCGTAGGCTGCCGGCGGGAGGCCGTACCCGGTGGCCTCGGTGGAGCCCGGCGTCGGCCCCCAACGCAGGCGGTCGAGGATCGCCTCGCGCACGAAGAAGGCGGTCGCGAATTCCGCGGAGACCAGGCTCGGGTGGAGTTCGCCCGACATGGACTGGAACGCGCCCCGCGCACGGGCCGGGTCGGTGGTGATCAGGATGGTCTCGTAGATCCGGTTGCCGGCCCCGAGCGCCTCGACACCGGCGCCGACGGACGCCTGATTGCGGGTGGCGCCCACCGCCGCGAAGGGGGTGCCGTTGCGGGCGACCGACAGGCCGACGCCGTTGGGGCCGTAGGACAGGTCCGTGCCGATGAAGGTGTAGCGCGGTGTCGTCGCGTCGAAGCGTCCGCTCACCCCGCCATCCGCGGTCAGGATGGTGTAGCGCTGGCCGAGCAGGCTGCGGGTCTCGGACGGGCTCAAGGACGCCGTCGCGTTCTCCAGGGAGACGGAGACGGAGCCGCCGGCGATCTGCGCCGCCCCGGTGGCGGCGATGCGGTCGCTGCGGCCCGCCGCGATTTCCACGGCGTAGGTGGAGCCCGCCGCGAAGGCGACGCTCCCCGCCACGTCGAGCGTCCCGATGGCGTTGCCCGGTGCCACCGTGCCGCCCCGGGCGACGTTGAGGCCACCGACGCGGCCGCTGCCGCCGAGGGTGCCGCCCGCATTGACGTTGGCGAGGGAGGTGATGGCGCCGTTCACCGCGAGCAGGCCGCCATTGATTTCGGTGGTGCCCGTATAGGTGCTGTTTCCGGTCAGCTGCAGCACGCCGTCGCCCGATTTCGTCAGGCCGCCCGCATAGGTACGGGTGAGGAAAGCCCGATCGCGAGCGAGCCGCCACCCGTATTCGGCCCGATCGTCCGCCGACGCCGTGTCCGGAAGGCCGTTGGTCCAGCCGCGCGCGACCTGAATCCGCTCCCACGCAGCATGTTCGGCGGTGTCCTCGACGAAGCGCTGGCGCAGGGCCGCATCGGAGATGTCGTTCGACCAGGTATCGGCGACGCCGGCGCCGAGATGGGCGTCGAAGCGGCCGAGGAACTGGCCGGGGCCGTTCATCGCCCGCCCGAGGTCGATCTTGCCCCAGCCGAAGGTCTCGTTCGGCACGTCCGCCGGGCCGCCGCCGAGATGGGTCGCAGTGGTGAGCAGGACGTCGCGCGCCTGCGCGTTGGTCAGGTAGGCGTAGCGCTCCATCACCAGCGCCAACGCGCCGCTGACATGGGGCGCCGACATCGACGTCCCGCTCTTGGAGCCGTACCCGGCCGCGCCGGTGGTCAGGTTCACCACCGTCGAGGTGATGCCGCGGCCTGGCGCGGCGAGGCACCAGTACTTGGCGACGCCGCAGCGGTTGAACTGGGTCTGATCGGCGCCGTTGAGACCCGAGGCGGCGATCCAATTCGTCTCCAGGTCGGGCTGGAAATACGGCAGGGCCGCGCGGATGGTCGGGTTGTCGACCCCGGCATTGCCGGCGGCGACGACCTGGATCACCCCCGCGCGACCGGCATCGGCGATGGCGTCGAGCCAGCTCCGCTGGCGCGTGAAGGGAGCGTAGGCTGCGGTGAGGCCCGCCGGCGTGTTGTAGCTGTCGCGCGGGGGCGGGCTGCCCCAGGAGCTGTTGATCAGCCGCGCGCCCTGCGCGACGAGGCTGCCATAGGCGCCCTGGAAGTAATTGTAGTCGGCATTCGCACCGTAGATCGACGCGTCGGTTCCGTTGGTGTTGGTGGCGATCACCTGCGCCCCGAAGGCGACGCCGTGCATGCGGGTCCCGTCGCGGCGGGCCACGATGGTGCCGTCGACGTGGGTGCCGTGGTCGTCGTTGATGCCGCGCACCCAGGTGCCGGGCACGGAGTAGGGCTGGCCGGCCGTGAAGAAGTCCGAGCGCGCCGTGCCGCTGTCGTAGCGGAAGCCGCTGGATGCGTAGGTGCCGGCGTTGGTGATGGCGGTGATACGGCCGGCGAACTCCGGATGCGTTCCGAGAAACCCGGAATCGACCGAACCGACCAGGACGCCCTTGCCGGTCATGCCACGGGCATAGGCTTGATCGGCGTACATCGACGCCTTGCCGTAATCGGCGAGGTACTCGGGCGTGCGCCAGCTCGCGACATCCCCGATCCGGCCGGGATCCCGATAGCCGGCGGTCTGGCCGAGGGCCGCGTGGGAAACACCGGCCCACAGAAGGAAGCCGAGTCCGGCGGTACGCGAGGGCCGCAGGGGCGAGGGATCGGACATGAACATCTCCGGATCGCGCATGAGATGCGCCGCCGTGACACGGGCAGGCTAAAAGACGGCTCTGTCCGCTCAAGAATGAAGCAAGAGGTGCCGCATTGTCTGTCGTGGCGCAGACTCATTGCGTCCCTGAACTGATTTGTAGCTTCACACTTTTCTGATGTTCAAGATGCCGATCGACAAAGCCCTGTCGCGGGCAGAGGGTGTTGCCTGGGCGCAACATTTCGGCGATGTCGCTACGGCCGGGCGCCGCCCGTCCCGCACGCGTCCGAGCCCGCGCTGCACGCGAAGGGCCGCTACCGCAGCGAGACCCGCCGCAAAATCTCCCCCGCGGCCCTTCACGGCCCGACCGCCGCCGATTCCGCCCGCGAACCGGACACGGCGCCCCTCGCCGCTCATCTGCCGGTTCCACACAACCAGTCGGACGATTCCGTGCAGCGGCAGGCGTTCGGATGCGGGCGTGCGGCGCACCGGGGCTCCCTCTCCGGGAAGGCAGGGCGATCGCAGAAGGATGCATGCATTTGGGCCGGCCCTTGCCTATTCGCGCAGAGCGTCTGCGCGCATCCCCCTCTCCCCGCCTGCGGGGAGAGGGCCGCAGGCACCCCGTCGTGCCTGCGGCGAGCGAAGGCGCAGCCGCAGCGACGGTGAGGGGGCGATTCCGAAAGAGCCTCACCCGGAATCGCCCCCTCACCGTCGGCTACCGCCTCGACGCGCTCCCCGGCAGGGGGGAGACGCGTCCCTCTCCCCAGCCAAGCGGGGCGAGGGGATGCGCACGGGGGGCGGCGCTTCGTCGACAGCCCCTTCGGCGGCGGCTTCAGACCGCGACCATCATCTGCGATCGACCTGCCTGGAAGGAGAGGGAGCACCCTTGGGCTTCACGCCCGCATCCGGATGCCGTCAGGGGGCCTGTCTCCGCACGCGATCGGCCCGTTCGCAATTGTGTGAATCCAGTAGCCGTCCCGACAGGGGGATCGCGGACGTCCGCCCGAGCCGGATTGACGGGTCGGAGGCTTGGTCGAAGGCAGCCGCGTGCGAGGGTAGGCGCGGCAATTTTTCCGATCAGCGACGGCAGTCGTGGCGACCCGCATGAGGGAACAGCCGGTCGAGATTGGACTTTTTCGTCGTTCTTTCGGTATGTTGCCCTGGCACAGGCGCCGGATTGCTTATGAAATCATAAGACAAATCATTCATATTTTGCAATCGAGCGATCCAACGAAAGGATCCGGGTGTGACCCAAAACTGTCGCCGCGGGCGTGGCGAAGACGGGCCCGTGTTCGAGACAGGATCTCCGTAGGAGCCGTGGATGAAGGTTCTGGTCACGACGGAAAACATCCCGCATCGGAAAAAATTCGACTTGTGGCGGGACGTGTCTTACGAGCGCCTGATCCCGAGCGAGGCGCGGAAGACCGGGGATGGCCCGTTCGAGGGCATGCTCGAAGCGGCGGATGTCGGTGGCGTGCTCATCACCCGCTCGACCTTCGGCGCCCTGACCACGGAGGTGACTCCGGCGAACATCCGGCGTCATGGCAAGCAGCACACCCTCTCGGCCACCATCCGGTTGGCCGGGACCGCCGCGAGCAGGCAGAACGACCGCTCCCTGATCCACAATCCCGGCGAGATCGTCGTCGTCGACCGGTCGCGGCCCGTGCGCCTCGACTTCGCGGCCCCGACGCAGTCCCTGGTGATCGAAATCCCGCGCGATCGCATCGAGGGATTGCTCGGACCGGCGGCGCTCTACAGCGCCCTCCGGATCGACGCCGGCCTCGGCAGCACCCGACTGGCCGTCCGGTTCTTCAAGGAACTAGTCGACGTGCAGGACACGCTGCCCCCCGATACGGCGGCCCGGATGTCCTCCATCGGCGTCGATCTCCTCGTGGCCAGCATCGCCGAGCGCATGGCGATGGAGACGCCGAAGGCCCTCTACGGAACGGTCCTGGTGCAACGGGCCAAAGCCCATATCGAGGCCAATCTGGCGGACCGGACCCTGAGCCCGGCCGAGCTGGCGCTCGCCCTGGGCGTCTCGCTCCGGCGGCTCCAGGAACTGTTCCAGGAGCGCGGCCGCAACATCTCCGACTGGATCTGGCAGCGCCGCCTCGACGTGGCGGCGGCGCGCCTGACCGATCCGCGGTGCATGCGCCTGTCCATTGGCGCCGTCGCCTACGGCTGCGGTTTTGCCGGCCAGGCCCATTTTTCCCGTCGCTTCAAGGATCGCCACGGCCTGACCCCGAGCGAGTACAGGCGCTTCGCCGCGCAACCGAAGCCGCCTAAATCCCGAAACGCTTGAGTCCTGAAGCGTCCGGCCCGCGGCGCGACGAGGGCTGCGCCGTCCTCGGTCCCCCGACTCCGCGCAGGCCGAGTCATGCCGGCGAAGCATGGCTGGTGTTAGGAATGTGATATATCAACTCGCGCTGCACCATGGCATAGAAGCGGTGCAACATCGCTCGAGGGGAACTCGCATGCTCACCACCGTCATCGTCTCGACCGTCAGCCTGATCGCCCTTCAGGTTCTCCTGGTGATCAAGGCCGCCGACCGGCTCTCGCCCCAGTCCGGCCCCCGCCGCACCGACGACCGCGCGCCCGCCGCCGCCGTGGCCGCCTCCGCCGGCCGCTTCGCCGGCATCGCCTGATCCCGAACGCCTACTCGGCGGCGATCCCCACGGGGACGCCGATGGCACCGGAGCGCGCCAGGGTCTGGCATTCGCTCTCCGAGTAGCCGAGCACCTCGCGAAGAATCTCGGCCGTGTGCTCGCCGAGCAGGGGCGAGCGCGTCACCTCCGTCGGGCTCGCCGACAGCTTGATCGGGTTGCCGACGGTGAGGTACGGCCCCCGCGTCGGGTGATCGACCTCCACCACGGTGCCGGCGGCGCGCAGGCCCGGGTCCTCGGCGATCTCCTTCATGGACAGGATCGGCCCGCACGGGATGTGCAGGGCGTTGAGGATCGCCATGGCCTCGAACTTGGTCTTGGCCATGGTCCAGGCCTCGATGCGGGTGAAGATCTCGTTGAGGTGCGGCAGACGGGCCTTGGCCGTCGCGTAATCCGGATGGGTCTTCCAGTCCGGCTCACCGATGACGTCGCAGATCTTCTCCCAGACCGGCCCCTGCGTGATGAAGTACAGGTAGGCGTTGGGGTCCGTCTCCCAGCCCTTGCACTTCAGGATGCGCCCCGGCTGCCCGCCGCCGGAATCGTTGCCGGCCCGCGGCACGGCGTCCCCGAACGGAATCCCCTCGCCGAACTGGCTGTATTCCCGCAAGGGGCCGCGCTCGAGGCGCTGCTGGTCGCGCAGCTTGACCCGGCAGAGGTTGAGCACCGAATCCTGCATGGCGCAGTCGACCCGCTGGCCCAGCCCCGAATGGGTGCGCTGGTACAGGGCGGTGACGATGCCGAGCGCCAGGTGCAGGCCCGTGCCGGAATCGCCGATCTGCGCCCCCGTCACCATGGGCGTGCCCGTGCGGAACCCCGTGGTCGAGGCCGCCCCGCCGACGCACTGGGCGACGTTCTCGTAGACCTTGCACTCGGAATAGTCCCCCGGCCCGAACCCCTTGACCGAGGCCAGGATCATCCGCGGGTTGGCGGCGTGGATGGTCTCCCAGGTCAGGCCCATGCGGGCGAGCGCGCCGGGCGCGAAGTTCTCCACCAGCACGTCGCACTCGGACACCAGCCGCCACAGCACCTCGACGCCTTCCGGCGTCTTGGTATCGAGGGTGATGGAGCGCTTGTTGTGGTTCAGCATGGTGAAGTACAGGCTGTCCACGTCGGGCAGATCCTGAAGCTGATCGCGCGTCGCATCCCCGGCGCCGGGGCGCTCGACCTTGATCACGTCCGCCCCGAACCAGGCCAGCAGCTGCGTGCAGGTCGGCCCCGACTGGACGTGGGTGAAGTCGAGGATTTTTATGTTTTCGAGGGCTTTCATGGTCTCACCGCAGGGTTGAGGCGATGTATCGACGGGGATCGCAACGTTTCGTCGGGCTGCCCTCCAGAGCGCATCGGCCTCGAACCCGGGGCGAGCCGGCGTAGTGTCCCTCTCCCCGCTTGCGGGGAGAGGGCTTTGCCGACCCTGTCGTCGGCAAAGCGAGGCGGCAGCCGAAGGTGAGGGGGCGAATCCGTAGGAGGCTCATCCGGTGAAGCCCCCTCACCCTCGCCCTTCGGGCTTACGCCGAACCCGACGAGGGGTTCGGCGTCCTCTCCCCGCAAGCGGGGAGAGGGGGATGGCGCACGACAGTTCCGTTCAGCCCCCCGGGGGGAACAACCTCGCTCACGCCGGCTTCTTGCGCACGGTGCTCTGCGGGTTGAGGCTGCCGATGTTGCCGCTCTCGGTGCCGGCCTGCGGGTCGATGACCGCGTTGATGAGGGTCGGACGCCCCGAATCCATCGCCTTGTTCACGGCCTGGGAGAGTTCGTCCGGCGTCGTTACGCTGATGCCGACGCCGCCGAAGGCCTCCATCATCCGGTCGTAGCGCGCGTCCCGGACGAAGACCGTGGTGGCCGGGTCGCGGCCCGTCGGGTCGGTGTCGGTGCCGCGATAGATGCCGTTGTTGTTGAACACCACGATGCAGATCGGCAGGTCGTACCGGCAGATGGTCTCCACCTCCATGCCGGAGAAGCCGAAGGCCGAGTCGCCCTCGACGGCGAGCACCGGGTGGCCGGTCTCTACGGCGGCCGCGATGGCGTAGCCCATGCCGATGCCCATGATGCCCCAGGTGCCGACATCGAGGCGCTTGCGCGGCTTGTGCATGTCGATGATGCCGCGGGCGAGATCGAGGGTGTTGGCGCCCTCGTTGACCAGGATGGCGTCGGGCCGCTCGGCGATGATGGTCTTGAGCGCCCCGAGCGCGCCGTGGAAGTCCATGGGGGCGGCGTTCTTGCGCAGCTTGTTCGCCATCTTGGCGAGGTTCTCGTCGCGCTTGGCCTGAATCGCGTCGGTCCAGGCGGCGGGGGGGGCCGCCCAGTCCTTGCCCATGCCGTCCAGCAGCGCGGCGACGCAGGAGGCGATGTCGCCGACCACGGGCGCCACGATCTCGACGTTGGAATCCATCTCGCGGGGCTCGATGTCGATCTGGATGAACTTCTTCGAGCCGGGCGCCCCCCAGGTCTTGCCCTTGCCGTGGGACAGGAGCCAGTTGAGGCGGGCACCCACCAGCAGGACGACGTCGGCGTCCTTCAGGACGAGGGAGCGCGCCGCGCCCGCCGACTGGGCGTGGGTGTCGGGCAAGAGGCCCTTGGCCATGCTCATGGGCACGTAGGGGATGCCGCTGCGCTCGACGAGGTCGCGGATGGCGTCGTCGGCCTGGGCGTAGGCGGCGCCCTTGCCGAGCACGATGAGGGGGCGCTTGGCGGTCTTGAGCACGTCCAGGGCGCGCTTGACGGCGTCGGGGGCGGGGAGC
>NZ_VRUZ01000061.1:0-24906 GCF_008039485.1 Methylobacterium sp. WL69
CCGCCGCACGATCCGGGCTCCTACGCCCACCCGGCCCTGGGCCTCCTGGCCGAGCCGCCCCTGGTCTCGCCCTCGGCCCAGGTCTCGTCGGAGGCCCTGGAGCAGAACGCCACCCTGCTCGAAGCCACGCTCGGCGATTTCGGCGTGCGCGGCGACATCCTGGCCGTGCGCCCCGGCCCCGTCGTCACCCTCTACGAGCTGGAGCCGGCCCCCGGCACCAAGTCGAGCCGCGTCATCTCGCTCGCCGACGACATCGCCCGGTCCATGTCGGCGGTCTCGGCCCGCGTCGCCGTGGTGCCGGGCCGCAACGCCATCGGCATCGAGCTGCCCAACGCCCGGCGCGAGACCGTGTACCTGCGCGAGTTGCTGGCGTCCGTCGATTTCGCCGAGACCAAGCAGAGCCTCGCCCTGTGCCTCGGCAAGAACATCGGCGGCGAACCCATCATCGCCGACCTCGCCCGCATGCCGCACCTGCTGGTGGCCGGCACCACCGGCTCCGGCAAGTCGGTCGCCATCAACACCATGATCCTCAGCCTGCTCTACCGGATGACGCCGGAGCAGTGCCGCCTGATCATGGTCGATCCGAAGATGCTCGAACTGTCGGTCTACGACGGCATCCCGCACCTGCTCTCGCCCGTCGTCACCGACCCGAAGAAGGCGGTCATCGCCCTCAAATGGGCCGTGCGCGAGATGGAGGAGCGCTACAAGAAGATGTCCAAGGTCGGTGTCCGCAACATCGACGGGTTCAACGCGCGCCTCGCCGAGGCGCGGGCGCGCGGCGAGGTCCTGACCCGGACCGTGCAGACCGGCTTCGACCGCAACACCGGCGAGGCCGTCTACGAGAACGAGGAGATGGACCTCACTCCGCTGCCCTACATCGTCATCGTGGTCGACGAGATGGCCGACCTGATGATGGTGGCCGGCAAGGACATCGAGGGGGCGATCCAGCGCCTCGCCCAGATGGCGCGGGCGGCGGGCATCCACCTCATCATGGCGACGCAGCGGCCGTCCGTCGACGTCATCACCGGCACCATCAAGGCGAACTTCCCGACCCGGATCTCCTTCCAGGTCACGTCGAAGATCGATTCGCGCACCATCCTCGGCGAGATGGGCGCCGAGCAGCTCCTGGGCCAGGGCGACATGCTGTTCATGGCCGGCGGCGGACGCACCACCCGCGTGCACGGGCCGTTCTGCTCGGATTCGGAAGTCGAGAGCGTGGTGGCCCATCTCAAGCGCCAGGGCCGGCCGTCCTACCTCGAGGCGGTCACCGCCGACGATGGCGAGGGCGGCAAGGGCGAGGGTGGCAAGGGGGCCTCCGACGAGGTCGAACTCGACGGCGCCGTGTTCGACCAGGGCAGCTTCGGCGAGGCCGGCGGCGACCTCTACGCCCAGGCCATGCAGGTGGTGCTCCGGGACAAGAAGGCGTCCACCTCCTACATCCAGCGCCGCCTGCAGATCGGCTACAACCGCGCCGCCTCCCTCATGGAGAAGATGGAGATGGAGGGCATCGTCGGCCCGGCCAACCACGCCGGCAAGCGCGAGATCCTGGTGGAAGCGGAGGCCCACGCCGGCTGATCGGCCCGACATCGTCCCCATACGAAAACCGCCCCGGAGGGACACCCCCGGGGCGGTTTTCGTTGTGCGGGACCCGATCGTGGGGCGGGACCGGGTCCCGCCTCGCGCGGCGAAAACTAGGCGCGGCTGACGCTGGCGGCGTTGATCTCGGCGATCTTCGTCGCACCGACCTGGCGCATGATCGTCTCGAACTCGCGCTGCATGAGGGTCAGCACCATCTCGACGCCGGGCTGGCCGAAGGCGGCGAGGCCCCAGGCGTAGGGACGCCCGACGCAGACGGCGGTGGCGCCGAGCGCCAGGGCCTTGATCACGTCGGTGCCGCGGCGGAACCCGCCGTCGATGAGGACCGGGACCTTGCCGTTCACGGCCGACACGATCTCGGGCAGGACGCCGATGGTCGATTGCAGGCTCTCCTCGGCGCGGCCGCCGTGGTTCGAGACGATGAGGGCGTCGACGCCGTAGTCCAGGGCCTTCTTGGCGTCCTCGTGGGTGACGATGCCCTTGAGGACGAGCTTGCCCTTCACGATGCCGCGCAGGCGCTTGACGTAGTCCCAGGTCATGCCGGTGCCGTAGAGGTTCGTCACCTTCGACACGTCAAGGTCGTCGAACATCGGCTTGCGGCTCACCTCGTTCTTGAAGCCGGGGGTGTGGCAGTCGGTGCAGGTGCGGGTGTCGCTCCGGCGTTCGCGGAACAGGGTCTCGGTGTTGCGGCCGCCCTGGCGGTCGACGGTGAGGACGATGGCGGGGGCGCCGGCTTTCTCGGCGCGCTTCACCAGGGCCTCGGTCACGGCCCAGTCGTCGGTGGGGTACAGCATGTACCAGACCGGCGAGCCGCGCTCCTTGATCACGTCCTCGATGGAGGTGCTGCCCACGGTGGACAGGATCATCTGGTGGTTCTTCGCCTTGCAGGCGCGGGCGACGGCGCCCTCGGCCTCGGGGTGGAACGCGCCCTGGCTGCTGATGGGTGCCAGGGCGATGGGGCTGCCCCAGGTCTCGCCGAAGATCTTCACCGTGGTGTCGATCTTGCGCACGTCGATGAGGCGCCGGGCGCGGATGGCGATCTTCTCGAAGCCGTCGCGGTTGGCCTTCAGGGTCTCGTCGCCGTCGACGCCGCTGGCGAGGTAGCCGTAATGGGCCGGGGGCAGGGCCTTCTTGGCGACGGCCTCGAAGTCAAACACGTTGAGGGCCTGGGCCGGATTGGCGATGAGGTCGCCGTCCATGACGGGGGCCTGCCGGAGGACGTCGTAGCTCTGGGCCAGGGCGCCGGACGTGCCCGCGGCGAGGAACCCGGCCACGGCGCTGACGGCACCGGGTGCCAGGATCGGGCTGGCCGACAGGAACTCCAGCAGTTTCCTGCGATTGAGCGCGGTCGTCTCGCCGTTATTCTGCTGAGTGGGTCGTGACATAGGAAATATCTATCTCGCTGGCCGAAGTCGATCAATTGTCGTTTTGATCTATTCGAATTCCAGGGCCAACCTACCGCAGTGCAAACCAGGCATGTTGCAGTGCAAATTTCCGGGGTGTGTCCCGGCTGCATCCCGAGGTTGAGACGCCCGTCAGGCCCGGGGCCCGTAGAGGATCACCCCGGCGCCGGCGAGGCACAGGGCGGCCCCCAACCCGTCGAAGCGGTCGGGTCGCTGGCCTTCCGCGCCCCACATCCACAGGAGCGAGGCGACGATGTAGAGGCCGCCATAGGCGGCGTAGGCGCGGCCCGCCGCCTCGCTCTCGACGCGGGTGAGGAGCCAGGCGAACAGCCCCAGGGCCACGGCCCCCGGCACGAGCCACCAGGCCGAGCGTCCGAGCCGCAGCCAGGCCCAGACCGAGAAGCAGCCGCCGATCTCGAACAGGGCGGCGGCGGCGTAGACGAGGACCGTCATCGGACGGTGAACCGGTAGGTGGTAAGGGCCGCGAACCGCTCGCCCGGACGCAGGGTGGTGCTCGGGAAATCCGGATGGTTCGGCGCGTCGGGAAACCCCTGCGCCTCGAAACACACGGCGTCCCCGGCGCGGTAGAGCCCGCCGCCCGAGCCCGTCACCGTGCCGTCGAGCATGTTGGCGGTGTAGAGCTGGAGGCCAGGCGCGGTGGTGGCGAAGGCGAGGTGCCGGCCGCTCGACGGATCGTGGGCCGTGGCGACGGGGCGGAGGGTACCGGGGTCGCGCAGGACGTAGGTGTGGTCGTAGCCGCGGCCCCGGATCAGCTGGGGGTCGGCCGCGCGGATGCGGGCGCCGAGGGCCGTGGCCGCGCGAAAATCGAAGGGCGTGCCGGCGACGGAACGGCGTTCGCCCGTGGGGATCTGGCTCTCGTCGACAGTGAGATACGCGTCGGCCGCCACTGTGACCGCATGATCGAGCACGCTGCCCGCCCCCTCGCCGGCGAGGTTGAAGTAGCTGTGGTTGGTCAGGTTGAGGATCGTCGGCCAGTCGGTCTCGGCTGCGTAGGCGATGGACAGGGTCTTGTCGTCGGACAGGCTGTAGGTCACCCGCACGTCGAGGGTGCCGGGAAAGCCCTGGTCCCCGTCGGGCGAGCGGTGGGCGAGGGTGAGCGCCGTGCCGGTGGCCGCCTCGACCCGCCAGACCGCGCGGTCGAACCCGCGCGGGCCGCCATGCATGGTGTTGCGGCCCTCGTTGCGGGGAAGGTCGTAGACTTGACCGTCGAGGCTGAACCGGCCGTTCGCGATGCGGTTGGCGTAGCGCCCGATGAGGGCACCGAAATGCGCGTCGCTGGCCTCGTAGCCGGCGAGGTCGGCGGCGCCCAGGACCACGTTGGCGATCCGGCCCGCGCGGTCGGGCGCCTCGATCCGGGTAACGATCCCGCCGTAATCGAGGATCTGCACGGTGAGGCGTCCCCGCGCGAGGGTGTAGCGGGAGACGGCGTGTCCGTCCTTCGTGCGGCCGTAGGATTCTGGAGTCATCGGGTCCGGCCCTCCGCCGCGCTTGCGATGGGGTGAACGCGTTCGGCGCCCGTTCGCCTCAGGGCGCCAGGGTCTCGTCGGGCGCATCGCCCGAGAGCTGCATCCGGTGCAGGCGGGCATAGGCGCCGCCGCGGCGCATCAGGTCGTCGTGGGTGCCGGTCTCGGCGACGCGGCCGGCCTCCATCACCACGATGAGGTCGGCGTCGCGCACCGTCGAGAGGCGGTGGGCGATGACAAGGGTGGTGCGCCCGCGCATGAGGCGCAGGAGCGCGGCCTGAACGAGGCGCTCGGATTCGCTATCCAGGGCGCTCGTCGCCTCGTCGAGGAGGAGGATCGGCGCGTCCTTGAGGAAGGCGCGGGCCAGCGAGATGCGCTGGCGCTCGCCCCCCGACAGGCGCCCGCCCGCGGGGCCGACGCGGAACTCGTAGCCCTCGGGCAGGCGCGCGACGAAGCCGTGGGCCGCCGCCGCCTCGGCCGCCGCCTCGATCTCGGCCCGGCTCGCCCCCGGTCGCCCGAAGCCGATATTGGCCGCGATGGTGTCGTCGAACAGCACCACCTCCTGGGACACCACCGCGACGGTCCGGCGCAGGGACGCGAGGGTGACGCCGCGGATGTCCTGCCCGTCGATGGACACCGCCCCGGCCTCGACGTCGTAGAGGCGCGGCACGAGGTTGAGGAGCGAGGATTTGCCCGAGCCCGAGCGCCCCACGAGGGCCACGGTGGCGCCGGCCGGCACGGCGAGGTCGATGCCCTCCAGGGCCGGCGCGTCGGGGCGATAGCGGAAGCGCACGTCGCTGAAGCGGATCGCCCCGCCCGCGACCTGCAACGCCTTGGCGTCCGCCGCCTCGCGGATCAGCGGCGCCTCGTCCATGAGGGCGAAGTAGCGCTGCAGGGCCGCGCCCGCCTCCTGCAGGATGGCGTTGAGGGTGCCGAGCGCCCGGGCCGGCTGGGCGGCGAGCAGCAGGGCGGCGACGTAGCCGGTGAAATCCCCCACCGTGCGCTCGCCCGACATCACCCGCTGCCCGACCAGCACCAGCACGGCGGCCACGGCGAAGCCGCCGCCGATCTCGAGCAGGGGATCGAGGCGCCCGCGCGCGTTGGCGGCCTTCATCTTCAGGCGACGGACCTCGTCGAAGGCGCCCTGCGCCCGGCCCTTGAGGTAGCCTTCGAGGGCGTAGGTCTTGGCGATGCGCGCACCCTGCAGGCTCTCGGAGATGAGGCTCGCGGTCAGCCCCATCTGCTCCTGCGTCGTCGTCGAGACCCGGCGCAGCTTCTTGCCGACGCGGCCGATGGGTCCGGCGACGAACGGCACGGTGACGCCCGCCACCAGGGTCAGGAGCGGGTCCATCCAGATCAGGGCCGCCACCAGGGCGATGAGCATGGCGATGTCGCGCAGGAGCACCGTGGAGATGCGGGTCAGCGCCTCCTTGATGAAGGCGAAATCCGTGGTGAAGCGCTGGGTGAAGGCGGCCGGGCTCTCGCGGCCGAGCTGGGCCAGGTCCGAGTCGATGAGGTGGGCGTAGAGCGCCGCCTGCATGTCGGCCTCGACCCGCGTCACCACCCGGTTGGTCAGCACCGTCTGGCCGAACAGGGCGAAGCCCCGGATCGACGTGATGGCGATGACGATGAGGGGGCCGTAGGCGAGGGCCGCCGTGTCCTTGCCGTCGAAGGCGTCGAAGGCGCCCTTGATCAGGGCCGGGTAGAACCCCGTCGCGGCGCCCACGATGGCGATGAGCACGAGGACCACGGCGAGGGTCGCCCGGTGGGGGCTCAGCCATTCGCGCCAGACGCGGCCGAGGAGGGGGAGGGTGTCACCCCTCAGGAGCGGCCGACGCGCCATGTTTTTTCGTACGTCCCAATGCCCTTGCACACAGGCCCGGCCGGTGTTTGCGGCCGGGGGGGCGAGAGATCAAGTCGAGGCATCCAGGCTTGGCAATGTGATAATGTTACATTACTGGCTGAGAAACCCCGAACCGAGGACCTTTGCCGATGCCCCGTGGACGCCCCTCGACCGGACTGCCGATGGCGTTCGTCCTGCTGCTCGCCGTCCTCTGCGGCGTGCGGCCAGCCCTGGCGGACACCGAAAAACTCGGCGTTGTCGCGACGTTCTCGATCCTCGGCGACCTCGCCGCCCAGATCGGCGGCGACCGCGTGCGGGTGACCACCCTGGTCAAGCCCGATGCCGACGCCCACGGCTACGCGCCGGCCCCCGGCGACGCCCGCACCCTGGCGGCGGCCGACCTCGTCATCGTCAACGGCCTCGGCCTGGAGGGCTGGATCGACCGCCTGATCAAGGCGTCCGGTGCCAAGGCACCCGTCGTGGTGGCCTCGAAGGGGATCAAGGCCATCGAGGAAGCGGACGACCACGGCCACGGACACGCGCACGACCATCACGCGGACCCGCATGCGTGGCAGAGCATCGCCAACGCCAAGGTCTACGTCGCCAACATCCGCGACGGTCTGGCGAGGCGCGATCCGGCCCATGCGGCGGGCTACGCCGCCCGCGCCACGGCCTATCTCGCCGAGCTCGACGACCTGGAGGGCGAGGTCCGCGCCACCATCGCGAAAATCCCCCCCGCGCAGCGCCGGATCATCACCACCCACGACGCCTTCGGCTACTTCACCGCCGCCTACGGCCTCACCTTCATCGCGCCGCAGGGGGTCTCGACGGACAGCGAGGCGAGCCCGCGCGACGTGGCCCGCATCGTCCGGCAGATCCGGGCGGAGAAGATTCCGGCGGTGTTCCTCGAGACCATCGCCGATCCGCGCCTCATGGAGCAGATCGCCCGCGAGAGCGGGGCCACCATCGGCGGCAAGGTCTATTCCGACGCCCTGTCGGGCCCGAACGGCCCGGCGCCGACCTACGTGACGATGATGCGCAGCAACCTGAACGCCTTCGCCAAGGCCCTCGGCCCGCGCTGACGGTTCAGCGCCGCGATTCGGCGGCCATGCGCAGGGCGAGGCCGGCCAGCACCGTGCCCATGAGCCAGCGTTGCGCCACCTGCCAGGCCGGGCGGCCGCCGAGGAACGCGGACACCGATCCGGCGCCGACGGCGATGAGGGCGTTGACGAAGACGCTCACCACGATCTGGATCGCGCCGAGGATCAGCGCCTGGGCGAGGACGCTGCCCCGCGCGGGATCGATGAACTGCGGCAGCAGCGACAGGTACATCACCGCGATCTTGGGGTTCAGCAGGTTGGTGACGAACCCCATGGCGAACAGCCGGCCTGGGCCGTCATGGGGCAGGGCGCGGGCCGCGAACGGGCTGCGCCCGCCCGGCCGCACGGCCTGCCAGGCGAGATAGAGCAGGTAGGCGGCCCCGGCCCAGCGCAGGGTGTCGTAGGCGAACGGCACGGCCAGCAGCAGGGCGGTGATGCCGAAGGCCGCGCACAGCATGTAGACGACGAAGCCCAGCGCCACGCCGCCCAGCGAGATCAGACCGGCCCGCGGCCCCTGCGCGAGGGAGCGCGAGACGAGGTAGATCATATTCGGCCCCGGCGTCAGCACCAGGCCGAGGGAGACGAGGGCGAAGGCGAGGAGGCTGGACAGGTCGGGCATGACTCAAGGCTAAGCTCGCAGCACGCTCCGGGCCAGGGACAGTTCTTCGCCGTTGTGCCGGACAGTCAGGGCCGGCCGAGACTTTTCGCGAGCTGCGCGAGGAGGGGGCCGGACTCCCGAAATTCGAGGGTCACGGGCAGGATCGCGACACGGCCGGAAAAAGCCGGCGGCAGGCGGACATGGTCCTTGTGGGTGGTGACAAGGTCGGCCCCGAGGCGCGCCGCCTCGGCCGAGAGGGCATCGCGTTCGGCGCGCGTATAGGGATGGTGGTCGGCGAAGGCGCGTGTGCCGGCGAGGTCGGCGCCGGCCTCGCGGAGGGTCGCGAACATTTTTTCGGGCCGGCCGATTCCGGCGAAGGCCAGGACCCGGCGCCCGGCCCAGTCGCCTCCGGGGACGAGGCGGGCGCGGTGCACCGGCAGGCCGCGCCGGGCGGCGTCCTCGGCCACGGCCTCGCCCGGCCCACCCGTGCCGATGAGGACGAGGCCGTGGACGTGGCGCCATTGCCGGGCCAGCGGCACCCGCAGGGGGCCGGCCGGGAACACGAGCCCGTTGCCGACGCCCGCGCCGGCATCCACCACCGCGAGGGACAGGTCCTTGGCCAGCGCCGGGTTCTGGAGCCCGTCGTCCATGACGATCACGTCGGCGCCGTGGGCGACGCAGAGGCGCGCCCCGGCCGACCGGTCGCGCGCCACGATGGTGGGAGCGTGGCGGGCCAGCAGCAGGGGCTCGTCGCCGGTGTCGGCGGCTCCGTGCCGGTCCGGATCGACGCGGACCGGGCCGGCGAGGCGCCCGCCATAGCCGCGGGTCAGGAAGGCGGGGGCGGCGCCGAGGCCGCGCAGGAATCCGGCCAGGGCCAGGGCGGTCGGCGTCTTACCGGCGCCGCCGAGGGTGAAATTGCCGACGCACAGGATGGGGCAGGGGCCGGCCGCGCCCGGCCGGTCCATCCGCGCGGCGCTGCGGCGGCCGTAGAGGGCGGCGAGGGGCGCCAGCGCCCGCGCGGCGGGGTGACCCGGCCCGGCATCCCAGAAGGCCGGGGGCCGCATCAGGCCGGGCTCACTGGGCCGCCAGGGCGGTGAGCCGCATCTGCGCGATGAACGGATCGAGCACCGCCAGGGTGCGGTCGACGGCACCCTCGAACGGCGCCAGCGCCTCGGCCCCCGCCCGGGCCATGGCGTCGATGCGGGTCGGATCGGCGAGGAGGTCGGCGAGGGCCGCCGTGAGCTCGGCCTCGTCGGCGACGCAGCGGGCGCCGCCGGCCCCGTCGAGGGCCCGGTAGACCTGGGTGAAGTTGAAGATGTGGGGGCCGTGCAGGACGGCGGCGCCCAGCCGCGTCGGCTCGATGGGGTTCTGCCCGCCCCGCTCCACCAGGGAGCCGCCGAGGTAGACCAGCGCGGTCAGGCGGTAGAACAGGCCGAGCTCGCCGAGGGTGTCGGCGACGTAGAGGTCGACGTCCCCGTGCGGGCGTCCGCCCTGGGAGCGCCGGGCGCTGCGCAGGCCTTCCGTCGCGGCGCGGGCGACGACGTCGCCGCCGCGATGGGGATGGCGCGGCACCACGATGGTGAGGAGCTTCGGCCAGCGCCGTTTCAGGGCCGCATGGACGCGGGCCGCCACGGCGTCCTCGCCCGGATGGGTGCTGGCCGCGACCCAGACCGGGCGGTCGCCGACGCAGTCGCGCAGGTGGGCCAGCTGCTGCTCGTCCACGGGGGGCACGTCGGAATCGTATTTGAGGTTGCCCGAGACGCTGACCCGGGGGGCTCCGAGCCGGGCGAAGCGCGCCGCGTCCTCGTCCGTCTGCGCGAGGCAGACGGCGATGCGCGACAGGAGGGCGCGGGCCGTGCGCGGGCTGCGGCCCCAGCCCTTGTACGAGCGCGCGGACATCCGCCCGTTGACGAGGATGAGGGGGATCGCGCGGGCGTGCAGGCCGACGAGGGTGTTGGGCCAGATCTCGGATTCGGCCACGAGGGCGAGGTCCGGGCGCCAATGGTCGAGGAAGCGCCCGACCCAGCGCGGCGCGTCGAGGGGCACGTACTGATGCACGGCCCCGGAGGGCAGGCGGCTGCCGATGAGGTCGGCGGCGCTGCGGGTGCCCGTGGTGACGAGGACGGAGAAGCCCCGGGCGATCATGCCGTCGACGAGGCCGACGAGGGAGAGGATCTCGCCGACGCTGGCCCCGTGCATCCAGACGAGGCGGCCGATGGGGCGGGCGCGTCCCGGCAGGCCCCGGCGCTCGGGCAGGCGGCCGGGGTCCTCCTTGCCCTGACGCGAGCGCCACGCCAGCAGGCCGGCCACCGCCGGCTCGCCGACCATGAGGCCGTAGCGATAGAGCTTCAGGATCGCCGTCAGGGGCGGGGCCTTGGTCACGGGCGGCTTCATGCGGGAGGTCCGACGCGGTCGGGGCGCCCCACGAGGGTGTAGGCGCGGTCGTGGACGCGGTTCATCTCCGCCTCCACCGCGAGGCGCAAAACCTCGAACGCCTCGGGCTCGGCGTCGCGCGGCACCCGGATCGGCGTCCCGAACACCATGGCGCCCCGGCCGAACGGCAGGCCGAAGCAGGCGCGGTCCCAGCTGTTGAGCCGCAGGTGGCGGCTCGTGACCACGGCCACGGGCACGATGGGCCGGCCGGAGAAGCGGGCCAGCGTCAGGATGCCGGCGTCGCACCGGCGCGAGACCTTCGGCACGTCGGCGCTGAAGGCGACGGATTCGCCGTTCTTCAGGGCCCGCAGCATGGCGCGCAGGCCCTCGGCCCCGCCCTTGGCCTTGACGTCGCGCACGGCCCGTCCGCGGGCCCCCGAGGCCCTGATCACCCTGACGCCCATGCGCTCCAGCGCGATGGTGTTGATGTTGCCGTCGGCCGAGCGCGAGATGATGGTGGCGATGCGGTCGTGGGGCCGGCGCATGAACGAGATCATCGTATGCTGGCCGTGCCACATGCCGGCGATGAACGGCCCGAGATCGTCGAGCCACGGATCGGGATCGGCCGGCTCCACGGTGAAGCGGTTGGTGGCGCGCACGAGGCGCAGGTAGGCGCCGGCGACACGGCCGAGGGCCTGCTGGACCGCCGGGGCGCGGCCGATGCGCTTGAGGACACTCATGGAGATCGCCTTCGCGGCGCCGCTCGCGACCCACCCGGTGCGAGGTCCGGAGAGGACTGCCTCCGGCCGGCGCCGGGCGGTGTCTAGCGCCGTTCCCCGGGCCGACGCAACGCCGTGCACCCGCCCTGCGCGGGTGGCGGACGCCCTTGCAACCCTCAAATCCCGGCCACCAAGGGTAAAACCCCATTGTTTGGAGCTGTTCCAATCTATAGATTAGAACAAATCCAAACTGGAGTCCGTCCGATGATCCTGGATGCCGGCGCCGCGCCGCCCTTACCGACCCTCGCCCTCGACCCGGGGAATCTCCGCGATCCGAGAACGGTCCGCGACGTAAGCCCCGCCCTCGACGCGGCCGCGGAGGCCCACCGGGCCCATGTCCTGCGTTACGTGCAGCCGGCCCTGGCCGGCCTCATCGACGGCTCGGTCTCGACCCTGGCGCCGATCTTCGCCGCGGCCTTCGCCACGCACAGCAACGGGGCGACCTTTCTCGTCGGGCTCGCGGCCTCCCTCGGCGCCGGGATCAGCATGGGCTTCACCGAGGCGCTGTCGGACGACGGATCGATCACCGGGCGCGGCTCGCCGTGGATGCGCGGCCTCGTCTGCGGGGCGATGACCGCTTTGGGCGGCCTCGGGCACACGCTGCCCTACCTCATCCCCGACACCTGGCCGAACGCGTTCGCCCTGGCGACGGGCCTCGCCATCGTCGTGGTCGTCGTCGAACTCGCCGTCATCGCCGGCATCCGCACGCGCTACATGGCCACACCCTTCTGGCGGGCGGCCCTGCAGGTGGTGCTGGGCGGCGCCCTCGTCCTGGCGGCCGGCGTCGTGATCGGAAGCGCGTGACGGGAGTCCGGGTTGACCCCGGGGACGCGAGTGGCGATGCGGAGGAAATTTCCCAGCCGAAACGGACACGCATGTTCCGCCTCGCCCACATCACCGACCCGCATGTCGGGCCGCTGCCGCGCCCGCGCCTGCGCCAGCTCTTCAGCAAGCGCGCCACCGGCTACGTGAACTGGCGGCGCGGCCGCAAGCACGCCCACGACATGGACCTGCTCGCCGCCCTCGTGGCCGATCTCCAGGGCCAGCCCCACGACCACATCGCCTGCACGGGCGACCTCTGCAACATCGGCCTGCCGAGCGAGTGGGCGACCTCGCGGGTGTTTTTGGAGGCCCTGGGCAACCCGGACGCCGTGAGCTTCGTGCCGGGCAACCACGACGCCTACGTGCGTGGCTCCCTCGAAGGTCTGCTCGCCGCCTGCGGCGCCTGGACCACGGACGACGACGGCGCACCGGGGGTGTTCCCCTACCTGCGCCGGCGCGGCCCCGTGGCCCTCATCGGCCTGTCCTCGGCGATTCCGACGAAACCCTTCGTGGCGAGCGGACGCCTCGGCCCCCCGCAGATCGTGGCGGCGCGCGGCATGCTGGAGCGCCTCGGCGCCGAGGCCGAGCCGCCGTGCCGGGTGGTGATGATCCACCATCCGCCCCATCCGGGCGGGGCCTCGTCGGGGCGGGAACTGAAGGATGCCGCGGCGTTCATGGCGATGATCGCGCAGGCCGGGGCCGATCTGATCCTGCACGGCCACAACCACGTCGGCAGCGTGCATTTCGCGGCCGGTCCGGGGGGGCGGCCCGTGCCGGTGGTCGGCTGTCCCTCGGCCTCGGCGCGGGAGGGCGGTCCGACCCGGCGGGCGAGCTACTACCTCTACACCATCGTCCGGGGCCCGGACGGGTTCGGCATCACCGGCGCGGCGCGGGGCCTCACGGAAGCCGGCCTCATCGCCGATCTCGGTCCGGTGCGCCTGACGCCGTCGTGAGCGCCGCCCGCGTGCGGGCGACGCGCGAGGATTCTTGTGTCCGCGAAAATTTCTTTTCAGGCGGAGAGCGTGGCCGGCCCCCGTGCGGCGGCGAGGGACGGAAGCAGGCCGAGGCTCGCTTCGTAGTGCTCGGCCTGCGGGCGGGTGAGGCCGCTCACCAAGACCTCACTGCCACGATAGACAGTATAGGTGCCGTCGTGGGTCGGCTTGACGCGAATCGTCTGGGACATGGCGAACACCTTGTCTCGAGGGGTAGACGTCGAACGCTGTGGAGGGGCCGATGGTAACCCATCCTTAATCGGAGGCAAGCGCTGCGACAGAACGCGCACAAGACTTTCGATGCGGCAGCGCGCCATCGCGGCAGCACAGGGCCGGGTCGACACCGAATTTCGCAAGGTTCTGGGGGCGCTTGGACGTTTCGCACCGCGTCATGCGGGCGGCAGACGATTTCACCGAGCTTGACCGGCCCAGTAGATACTTAGCCACATACAAAGTATGATTGCCAAGCCCTCGAACACATCTGGAATTCCAGTATCGTGGATTGGCGCGCCCACGGGGAATCGAACCCCGGTCTGATCCGTGAGAGGGACCTGTCCTAACCGCTAGACGATGGGCGCGGTCTTCAATCCTACGCGACACCCGCCGGGTGCCTGCGTCGCTTCCGGGTGGTTCCGATCCCGTGGGACCGTCCGGCGGGGGAAGCTTCCCGGCGGTGTGGCGATCGTATAGCGACGGTCCCGCGAGGGGGCAAGTGCCCCCGGACGTGATTTTACGTGGCCCGTCCGGGTCGCGATCTTCGAGGCGGAGGGACGATCGTTGCAGCAACCAGAGGACCGTCGGGCGACGCTCGCCGACGATGTGACGCCGGAGCGCCTCGACCGCGCCCTGGCGCGGGCGTTTCCCGACGTGTCGCGGGCGCGCCTGCAGGAACTCATCCGAACGGGCCAGGTGACGCGCAACGGAACGGTGGTGCTCGACCTGTCGGTGAAGGTCGGGCCGGGCACGGAACTCGCCGTGACGATCCCGACGGCGATCGCGCCAACGCCGCGGGGCGAGACCCAGGACCTCGTCGTGGTCTACGAGGACGACGACCTCATCGTCATCGACAAGCCGGCGGGCCTCGTGGTGCATCCGGCGCCCGGCCACGATTCCGGCACCCTGGTCAACGGCCTCATCGCCCACTGCGGCGACAGCCTGTCGGGCATCGGCGGGGTCCGGCGTCCGGGCATCGTCCACCGCCTCGACAAGGACACCAGCGGGCTCCTGGTGGTGGCCAAGAACGACCGGGCCCATAAGGGCCTGACGGAGCAGTTCGCCGATCATGGCCGCACCGGGCCCCTGAAGCGGGTCTACCGCGCCCTGGTCTGGGGCGTGCCGGAGCCGCGCGTCGGCACCATCGACGCGTTCCTCGCCCGCAGCATCCGCAACCGCGAAAAGATCGCCGTGGTCCGAGGCGAGACCGGGCGCGAGGCCATCACCCACTACCACGTCGAGGAAGCCCTCGACGCCACGGGCCTCGTCGCCCTGGTCCGGTGCGAGCTGGAGACGGGCCGCACCCACCAGATCCGGGTGCACATGAGCCATCGCGGCCATCCGCTCCTCGGGGACGCCGTCTACGGCAGCGCGTTCAAGACCAAGGCGTCCCGCCTCGGGGACGAGGCCCGCGCGGCCCTGCTGTCCCTCGGGCGGCAGGCCCTGCATGCCAGCGTCCTCGGCTTCGCCCATCCCCGGACGGGGGAGACCCTGCATTTCGAGAGTCCGCTGCCGCCGGAGATGGAAGCGCTCCTGGCGGCCCTCCGGAAAAAGGGGGCGACGACCTAGGGCCGGCGTGGCCCATCGGCCACGGTCAAGCCCGGGCCCGATGGGGGTGCGGAACGGCACCGCCGGACGCGGCGTTTCGTGCCACCCATGACCGAACGGCGACATCGCGCGTTGACTGCGATGTTCGTGCACCGGACCGGCTTCCGGCGTTTCGCGTTTCCCGGTAGAAATGGGGAAGCGAAACGCCGGCTCAAGGGAGCGGCGGTTCGAATCGGGTCCGCCCCGTCGGGGGACCATTCAAGGAGATGACATCATGGCCGGCGCATTGCCCGTGCTCGCCACCGAGGGTGGCCTGTCGCGCTACCTCGATGAGATCCGCAAGTTTCCGATGCTGGAGCCGAACGAGGAGTTCACGCTCGCGAAGGACTGGCGGGAGAAAGGCGACCGGGGCGCGGCCCACCGCCTCGTCACTTCGCACCTGCGCCTCGTGGCCAAGATCGCCATGGGCTATCGCGGCTACGGCCTGCCCATCGGCGAGGTCGTGTCCGAGGGCAATGTCGGCCTGATGCAAGCGGTCAAGCGCTTCGAGCCCGACAAGGGCTTCCGGCTCGCCACCTACGCCATGTGGTGGATCAAGGCGGCGATCCAGGAATACATCCTGCGCTCGTGGTCCCTGGTGAAGATGGGCACCACCGCCAACCAGAAGAAGCTGTTCTTCAACCTGCGCAAGGCCAAGGGCCGGATCTCGGCCCTGGAAGAGGGCGACCTCAAGCCGGATCAGGTGGCGCAGATCGCCGTCAAGCTCGGCGTGCCCGAGCAGGAGGTGATCGACATGAACCGTCGCCTCTCCGGCGACACCTCCCTCAACGCCCCCCTGCGCGAGGAAGGCGAGGGCGAGTGGCAGGACTGGCTCGTGGACAACAGCCCGAGCCAGGAGACGGTGCTGGCCCGCGAGGAAGAGGGACAGAACCGCCTCACGGCCCTGCGCGACGCCCTCTCGGTCCTCAACGCCCGCGAGCGCCGGATCTTCGAAGCGCGGCGCCTCGCCGACGATCCCATCACCCTGGAGGATCTGTCCGGCGAGTTCGGCGTGTCGCGCGAGCGCGTCCGTCAGATCGAGGTCCGCGCTTTCGAGAAGATCCAGGAGGCGGTCAAGCGCAACCTGGCGTCCCGCGAGGCTCCGCGCGCGGCGGCCCACGCCTGAGCCTCGCCGTTCGAACGGAGGGCGGCCCGATGCGTCGGGCCGCCCCCGTCCGTCAGCGCCACTGGGCGAAGGCTTTCTCCAGCACCTGGGTCCCGGCGGCGCCCTTCTCGAAGTTGAGGATCGCCCGCGAGCCGCTGCTGAACTTCACCGCGAGCTCCATCCAGTTCCGGTGCAGCAGCATGTCGGTGTTGCGGTCGATGTCGTTGCGCAGGGACGACAGGCCGATGAGGAACAGGTTGTCCCGGACCCGCACGGGCAGTCCCGAGACCGGCGAACCGCGGGTGTTCTCCTCGTCCTTGGTCTGAAGCAGTCCGATATCCTGCACCGTCCGGCGCGCGGCGTTGGCGCTGTCCGTGGTGAAGACCAGCTCGATGGTGTGCGAGGCCGGCAGGGTCGCGTCGAGGTTGCGCTTGAGGGTCATCGCCAGGCTGATCCCGGCATCCGGAAACTCGACATTGGCCCGCACGGCCGTCTCCAGGGGCTGACCACGCTCGCCGTCGACCGTCTCCAGCCGCCACTGGACCCGACCCGGGATCGTCGTCGGCTGGGCGTTGGTGGCGGAAGTGTTCTCCTCGTAGAGGACGGCGCGCTGCGCCACGGTGACGTCGGGCGCGGCGGTATTGGGGCTCGCCGGCGTCGGCGCGACCCGCGTCGGCGCGGCCGGCGGGGTGACGGTCTCGCCGCCGATGCGGTCGGCATACTTGCTCTCGGCCCCGTCCGGCACCGTGTCCTGCTGCTCGGCGGCGACGGGCTGCAGGTCCGCCGGCTTGTCGCGCAGGAGGAAGGCCGCGACGGCGATGAGGCCGATGACCGTGAACAGCACCGCGCCCACCACGGCGTTGCGCAACAGGCGCGACCGGCCGGCGCGCGGCGAGACCACGTCGATGCGCGGGCGCTGCCGCCCGCCGGAGGGATCGGCCACGAGGTCGGCCCCCGCCGGCTCCGGCGGAGCGGATTCGGCGGGCGCCTCGACAAGTTCGGGCGCGGCGGGCGAGGCGGCCGAAGGCCGGCCCTTGCGGGCCTGGATCGGGATGATCGGCGGCCCGGCGGGCGGCTCCGGCGCCATGAAGGGCGTCGCCCCGAGGTCGGGCGGCGGCGCCGGGGGCAGGAACGGCGGCGGGGCCGGCTCGGGCGCTTCGGCCGCGGGAAGGGGCTCGGGCTCCCGTTCGGGCTCAGGCTTGGGCGACGTCGCTTCGGGCAGGTCCGGCGGGGTCTCCACCGGGACGGGCGGAGCGGGTTCGGGGAGCGGCTCGGGCTCGGGCGCCCGCACCGGCTCGGGCGGCGGGGCGTGCTCGGTCTCGAGGCGGTCGATGGCGGTCTCGAGGGCCCGGGCCTCGAGGTCGATATCCGCGTCCGACAGGGGCGGGTCGAGGGAACGGAGCTGGCCGATCAGGGCGCTGCGCGCGCGCTCGTAGACGGCCTTGCGCAGGGCCGGCGAGCGATCCGGCATCGCTTCGAGGGCGCGCGCCAGGAGGGGATAGTAGTCGGCCATCGTGACTGGGGTCCGCTCGCTCTCGGGCGGGACGGCGCCCCCCGCCCGGGAGCGGATGCGCCGCCCATCCTCTCAGACGCGTTAATCCTCGAAGGGGCTGTGCATCAGGATGGTGTCGTCGCGCTCCGGCGAGGTCGAGAGCAGCGCCACCGGCGCGCCGATCAGTTCCTCGATGCGGCGCACATACTTGATCGCCTGGGCCGGCAGGTCGGCCCAGGAGCGGGCGCCGGCGGTGGTGCCGGTCCAGCCCTCGATGGTCTCGTAGATGGGCTCCACCTTGGCCTGAGCCGCCTGGTTGGCGGGCAGGTGGTCGAGGATCTGATCGCCGAGGCGGTAGCCGGTGCAGACCTTGATGGTCTCGAACCCGTCGAGGATGTCGAGCTTGGTCAGCGCGATGCCGTCGATGCCCGAGGTCTTCACCGTCTGGCGCACCAGCACGGCGTCGAACCAGCCGCAGCGGCGCTTGCGCCCGGTGTTGACGCCGAACTCGCGGCCCTTGGCGCCGATGGTCTCGCCGATCTCGTCGAACAGTTCCGTGGGGAACGGGCCCTCGCCGACGCGGGTGGTGTAGGCTTTCGCGATGCCCAGCACGTAGCCGATGGCGGACGGGCCCATGCCCGACCCCGTCGCGGCCTGGGCCGCCACGATGTTGGACGAGGTCACGAACGGATAGGTGCCGTGGTCGACGTCGAGGAGGGCGCCCTGGGCCCCCTCGAACAGGATGCGCTTGCCGGCCCGGCGCTCCTCGTCGAGGAGCTTCCAGACGGTGTCGGCGTAGGGCAGGATGGTCGGCGCGATGGCCTTCAGCTCGGCGAGGAGGGCGTCGGCGTCGACCTCCTCGATCCCGAGGCCGCGGCGCAGGGCGTTGTGGTGGGTCAGCACCCGCTCGATCTTGGCGGCGAGCGTGCTCTCGTCGGCGAGGTCGACGACCCGGATGGCGCGGCGGCCGACCTTGTCCTCGTAGGCTGGGCCGATGCCGCGCTTCGTCGTACCGATCTTCAGGCCCGCATTCGACGTCTCGCGAAAATGGTCGAGCTCGCGGTGCAGCGGCAGGATCAGCGTGGCGTTGTCGGCGATGCGCAGGGTCTTGGGCGAGATCTCGACGCCCTGGGCCTGGAGCCGGGCGATCTCGTCGACGAGGTGCCACGGATCGACCACGACGCCGTTGCCGATGACCGAGAGCTTGCCGCCGCGCACCACGCCCGAGGGCAGCAGGGCGAGCTTGTAGGTCACGCCGTTGATGACGAGGGTGTGGCCGGCATTGTGTCCGCCCTGAAAGCGGACCACCACGTCGGCCTGCTCGGAGAGCCAGTCGACGATCTTGCCCTTGCCTTCGTCACCCCACTGGGCGCCTACGACGACGACGTTTGCCATTCACCCAAGACCTGTCCGGAGGACCCGCGCGAAGACGGCCCGGCCTGAGGCCGGACCATCCCACGATCTCCGGGTCTTTCCGCGATCCGCCGGCGGAAATCAAGCAAGGGGCCGATCCGGGCCCGAATCGCCGGGGGACGAAGCCTACTTCGCTTCCGTGCCGGGCTCGCGGCCGGGCAGGTCGCCGGGCTTGATCACCGGCATCGAGCCGGGGCTCGGGTCGGGCGGGCGCACCACCATGCCGGGGGCGGTGTTGGACGGCGGCTTGATCACGCCGTCGTTCTTCTCGAGGCGATCGCTCAGGGTGCCGCCGGTGCCGGGGGGACCGGCATCGGGCTGGATCTTGTCGGGCACGGTGCTGTTCGGCGCGGTTACCTGGGCGAAGGCGGCGGTCGCCAGCAGGCTCAGGCCGGCGGCCAGGGGCCATGTCATGCGCATCGGGAACACCTTTTCGGAACAGGAAATGTCCCGAAAGAACCGATGCGGCGGCGATGCGTTCCTGGCCTCGGCTCCGTGCGCCCGCCCTCAGGCGCCCGCGCGGGCCAGTTCCAGGTAGAGTTCGCGCAGGCGCAGGGTGTGGGGACCGGGGGCGCCGGTGCCGATGGGTTTTCCGTCGAGTTCCACCACCGGCATCACGAAGGCCGAGGCGCTGGTGTAGAACGCCTCGGCCGCCGCATGGGCTTCGGCCACGGAGAACAGGCGCTCCTCCAGGCCGAGGCCGGATTCGGCGGCGAGACGCAGGACCGCCTGCCGGGTGATGCCGGGCAGGAGCGCCGTGGAGAGCGGGCGGGTGACGAGGGTGCCGCCGGCCGTCACGATGAAGGCCGTGGAGGACGAGCCCTCCGTCACCGCGCCGTCCTCGACCATCCAGGCCTCGGCCACGCCGGCGGCCGCCGCCTGCTGCTTCGCCAGCACCTGGGCGAGCAGGGCGATGGACTTGATGTCCCGGCGCTTCCAGCGGAGATCCGGAACGGTGATGACCCGGGCGCCCTTGGCGGCCAGGGGATTGGCCGCCACGGTCTTGGCCTGGGTGAACATCATCACCGTGGGCGCGGTGCCGGCCGGCGGATAGGCGAAGTCGCGCTCGTACACGCCGCGGGTCACCTGCATGTAGACGAGGCCCTCGGTGACGCCGTTGCGGGCCACCAGCTCCGTCTGCAGGCCGACCCACTCCGCCAGCGTGTGCGGGTTGGCGATGTCGATCTCGCCCAGCGACCGGTCGAGACGGGCTAGATGGGCCTCGTTGTCGACCAAACGCCCGTCGAGGATCGCCGAGACCTCGTATATGCCGTCGGCGAACAGGAAGCCGCGATCCATGATCGGCACCCGCGCCTCGTCGAAGGGCAGGAAGTCGCCGTTGAGGTAGACGATGCGGGGGTTCGACACGGGCTGGACCTCTGGTCGCCGGAGCGGCTGTGGTTCGACGCAGGAATCGTGCGATGGAGCTCAGGCCGCCCCAAAGACTCGTGAAAAAATCGTGTCGACGTGCTTGAAGTGGTAGCCGAGGTCGAAGCACGCCTCGATCTCCGCCGGGCTCAGGGCGGCGGTGACGTCGGTGTCGGCCTTCAGCAGGGTGAGGAAGTCGCCCTCGCCGCGCCAGACCGGCATGGCGTTGCGCTGGACCAGCCGGTACGAATCCTCGCGCGAGACGCCGGCCTGGGTCAGGGCCAGGAGCACGCGCTGCGAGTGGACGAGGCCGCCGAGCTTGTCGAGGTTGCGCTGCATCTGCTCGGGGTAGATCAGCAGCTTGTCGATGACCCCGGTGAGGCGGCCCAGGGCGAAGTCCAGGGTCACGGTGCTGTCCGGGCCGATCATGCGCTCCACCGACGAGTGCGAAATGTCGCGCTCGTGCCACAGGGCCACGTTCTCCATGGCGGGCAGGGCGTAGGAGCGCACCATGCGGGCGAGGCCCGTGAGGTTCTCGGTGAGCACGGGGTTGCGCTTGTGCGGCATGGCCGACGAGCCCTTCTGGCCCTCCGAGAAGAACTCTTCCGCTTCCAGCACCTCCGTGCGCTGGAGGTGGCGCACCTCGATGGAGAGGCGCTCCACTGAGCTCGCCACCACGCCGAGGGTGGCGAAGAACATGGCGTGGCGGTCGCGCGGGATCACCTGGGTCGAGACCGGCTCGGGCGACAGGCCCATGGCCTTGGCCACGTACTCCTCCACGCGCGGGTCGATGTTGGCGAAGGTGCCCACCGCCCCCGAGATGGCGCAGGTGGCGACCTCTTCGCGCGCCGCCACGAGGCGGGCGCGGTTGCGCTCGAACTCGGCATAGGCTTGCGCCAGCTTGAGGCCGAAGGTGACGGGCTCGGCGTGGATGCCGTGCGAGCGGCCGATGGTCGGCGTCATCTTGTGTTCGAAGGCCCGGCGCTTGATGGCGGCGAGCAGGGCGTCGACATCGGCGATGAGCAGGTCGGCGGCGCGCACGAGCTGCACGTTGAAGCAGGTGTCGAGGACGTCCGACGAGGTCATGCCCTGGTGGACGAAGCGCGCCTCGGGGCCGACGATCTCGGCGAGATGCGTGAGGAAGGCGATGACGTCGTGTTTCGTCACCGCCTCGATGGCATCGATGCGCGCGACATCGAACACCGCGTCGCGGCCCTTTTCCCAGATCGTGTCGGCGGCGGCTTTCGGCACCACGCCGATCTCGGCGAGCGCCGTGGTGGCGTGGGCCTCGATCTCGAACCAGATCTTGAAGCGGGTCTCGGGCGACCAGATCGCGGTCATCTCGGGGCGGCTGTAACGGGGGATCATGGACGCCTCGGGTCAAACGCAGCAGCGGAGATCGGGTGTTTCTCACGAACCGCGCGCCGCGCCGTCATGGTCGGCCCGGGGCATGGCCGGCTTCGGACATGACCCGCTTTGCACCCCGGCGACGGGGAATCGTTTCGTGAAGCACCGGGCCGGCGCCTAGCATGGGCGGCGGCCGCGCTCAACGCGAACGGGCGGATCCCGGGCGCGAGCCCCCTGTGTTGTTTTCGCACCACCGCGAACCGTTCGCCCCGCCGGCGCGCCGCGGCCAAAGCCGCCGTGCGGGGAAAAAGCCCTGGACCGCGCGACACTTGATCAATGACCGCGAATTATTACCATTCTCAACAAGACCTGAGATGACCTTTTATTAGCTGAGACCGGTTCATTTATCAGAATAGCGTGCCTAAGCATGAATCACGTGCGTCGATCCAAAGGATAGGACGCCGATCGAACGAACCATAGTTCGTTCCGGAGAGATCGCCCCGTCATGCATGGAACTATAAATCGAAGATCCTTCGCGATCCTGGCCGGGGGCGCCGGCCTCCTGTTCGCCGGTGGGGCGAGCGCGCAAGGACGGGCGGCGGCCGAGACCGCCCAGGCGGAAGTCAACCTGGAGCAACTCAGCGTCGAGGGGGTCGGCGGCGGCCCGGGCGGCTACCGGACCACGCGGGCGCGCAGCGCGACGAAGACGGACACGGCCCTCATCGACACCCCGCAAGCGGTGACCGTGGTGACGCGGGAGCAGATCCGCGACCAGGGCTTCCAGGGCGTCACCGAGGCCCTGCGCTACGTGCCGGGGGTGTTCCTGCATCAGGGCGCCGCCAACCGCGACGAGGTCGTGATCCGCGGCCAGACCTCGAGCGCCGATTTCTACGTCAACGGCATCCGCGACGACGCGCAGTATTTTCGCGATCTCTACAACGTCGAGCGGGTCGAGGTGCTGAAGGGCCCGAACGCGATGATCTTCGGTCGCGGCGGCGGCGGCGGGGTCGTCAACCGCGTGCTCAAGCAGGCCGACGGCCTCCCACTGCGCGAGATGGTCGTTCAGGGCGGCCAGTTCGGCACCCGGCGCATGGCCGTCGATGTCGGCGACCGCCTCTCGGACACGGCGTTCGTCCGGCTCAATGGCCTGTTCGAGGATAGCGGCACCTTCCGGGATCACGTGGATCTGCGCCGGTGGGGCTTCAATCCGACGGCCACCCTGCTCGTCGGCCCGGAGACCACCCTGAAGCTCTCCTACGAGTACTTCCACGACGACCGCACCGCCGACCGCGGCATTCCCTCGCAATTCGGACGGCCCTACCGCTACCGCCGGAACATCCGCACCTTCTTCGGCAACCCGGACCTCAGCTACGCCCGGGTCGACGCCCACATCGCGACGGCGACCCTCGACCACCGGTTCGCATCGGGCGTCGAGCTGCGGAGCCAGGTCCGGTACGCCGACTACGCCAAGGCGTATCAGGTGGTCTATCCGAGCATCCGGGCGGGCGGCGCCGTGAACGCGGCCGGGACCACCCTCGAACTCAGCGCGTTCAACAACGACACGCCGCGGACGAACGTCTTCAACCAGAACGACTTCACCTACCGGTTCACCACCGGGCCCCTGGCCCACACCCTGCTCGCCGGGTTCGAACTCGGCCGTCAGGAGGGCATCACCTACCGGGAGGACGGCGTCTTCGCGACCACCGGGACGCAGAGCCTCATCGTCAATCCGCTCTCGCCCCTGTCGCGGGTCCCGGTCAGCTTCCGCAACATCGCGTCCGGCGCCAACAACCGCTACGATCTCGGCCTGGCGGCCGTCTACGCCCAGGATCAGATCGAGATCGGGCCGCATCTCCAGTTGATCGGCGGCCTGCGCTACGACCACTTCGACTTCGCGTCCACGGACCGGCGCAGCGGCATCACCAGCACGCGGGTCGACGACCTGCTGTCGCCCCGCGCCGGTGCGGTGTTCAAGCCCGTGGACACCCTGGCGTTCTACGGCAACGTCAGCGTGTCCTACCTGCCGTCGGCGGGCGACCAGTTCGGCGCCCTGACGCCCGGCCTCGCCATCGCCGAGCCGGAGCGGTTCGAGAACCGCGAGTTCGGGGCGAAGTGGGACGTGTCGCCCACCCTCCAGCTCACGGCGGCCCTCTACGACCTCGACCGCTTCAACCAGCGCCTGGCGGACCCCAACCGTCCGGGGTTCTTCCTCACCAGCGGCCAGACCAACGCCAAGGGGATCGAGATCGGCGCGAACGGCACTCTCACCGATTGGTGGCAGGTGGCGGGCGGGTACAGTTTCACCGATGCGCGCATCGTCAGCGGCTTCGGTTCGGCCGCCATCGTTCCGGGCAACCAGGTCGGCCTCGTGCCGTTCAACGCCATCACCCTGTGGAACAAGTTCTCCGTGACGCCAGACTTCTCCGTCGGCGTCGGCGCGATCCACCAGACGCACACCTTCGCGTCGGCCGACAACACCGTCCGGCTGCCCGGCTACACCCGGTTCGACCTCGGCCTGTTCTATCAGGTCGGCGATGGGCTGCGGGCGCAGCTCAACGTCGAGAACCTCCTCGACCGCGCCTACATCGCCAGCGCCGACGGCAACAACAACATCAGCCCCGGCGCGCCGCGCCTCGTGCGGTTCCAGCTGGTGGCGAGCTTCTGACCCCGCGGTGGGACGCCGGCCGCGCCGCCGGCGTCCATGTCAGGCGGTGAGCCCCGCCAGCCAGGCCCGGACCGCCGCGAGGTCGGCCCGGGACAGGCCGTGTCCAACGGGCAGCACCGCATGCTCGACCCGGGCCTCCGCCACGCGGAACCCTTCGGCGAGCGCCCGCGCATTCGCCTCCGGCACGATGGGGTCCAGGGCCCCCGAGAGCATCAGCACGGGCAGGCCCGTGAGGTCGGGCTCCGGCAGCACGGCCAGGGGCCGCATCGGACGCAGGAGCACGGCCCCGGCGAGGACGCCCGGATGCAGCAGCAGCACGGCGGCGGCGATGTTGGCGCCGTTGGAGAAGCCGAGGGCCACGGGGGCGGGGAGACCGTAGGCCGTCCGCGCCTGACCGACGAAGGCCGCGAGATCTGCGGCGCGCTGGCGGACGTCGTCCTCGTCGAACACGCCCTCGGCGAGGCGCCGGAAGAAGCGCGGCATCCCGTTCTCCAGCACGGGACCGCGCGGCGACAGCAGGGCCGATCCCGGCGCCACTTCGCGGCCGAGGGGCAGGAGGTCGGATTCGTCGCCGCCGGTGCCGTGGAGGACGAGCAGGGGCGGGCGGTCCGCCACCGTCGCCGCCTCGAAGCGGTGGACGAAGGCGAGGGATTTCGGGGCGGACGCGGTCATGGCGGCTCTCCGGGGCGATGCATTTGGCGGGGGCCGGCCCGCAGGGGATGCGGG
>NZ_VRUZ01000062.1:0-24776 GCF_008039485.1 Methylobacterium sp. WL69
CCCTATCCCCTTGCCCCCCAACCCCTCGCAGCGTGACGGAGGCTTTCATGGCTGACGACTTCAACGCCGAGCAGAAGCGCTACCTCGAAGGTTTCGCCTCCGGCATCTCCGCGGCCCGCATGACGGGCGGCCTCGCCCTCGGGCAGGCCGCCGCGCCCCCGGCCGAGCCCACCGGCCCCGACGCCATCCACATCAAGGCCCAGGACGCCACGGTGAAGGCCGGCGGCAAGCTCTGCGACCAGGAGAAGTGGAAGCGGGCCGAGAGCGCCTTCGACGGCCACAACCGCCTCATCGCCGAGGCCGCCACCGGCAAGGCGCCCAAGCCCGAGGACAATTTCCGCTGGCGCTATCACGGCCTGTTCTGGGTCGCCCCGGCGCAGAACTCCTACATGTGCCGCCTGCGCATCCCCAACGGCATCCTGCACCACTGGCAGTTCGCCGGCATCGCCGACCTCGCCGACGCCCATGGCGGTGGCTACAGCCACGTGACCACGCGCGCCAACCTGCAGGTCCGCGAGATCACCCCCGAGCACGGCCAACCGTTCCTCGACGGTCTCATCGACCTCGGCCTCACGGCGCGGGGCGCGGGCGCGGACAACATCCGCAACGTCACCGGCTCGCCGGTCGCCGGCATCGACGCGCAGGAACTGCTCGACACGAGGCCGCTGGCCAAATCCTGGCACAACCACATCCTCAACGACCGCTCGCTGTTCGGCCTGCCGCGCAAGTTCAACGTCGCCTTCGACGGCGGCGGCGTCATGCCGGTGCTGGAGGAGACCAACGACATCGGCTTCCAGGCCATCCGGGTCCTCGACGGCGCCGCCGTGGCGCCCGGCGTGTGGATGCGCCTCGTGCTCGGCGGCATCTCCGGCCACCGCGACCTCGCCCGCGACACCGGGGTCGTCCTCAAGCCCGAGGATTGCAACCGGGTGGCGGACGCCATCCTGCGGGTCTTCATCAAGAACGGCGACCGCACCAACCGCAACAAGAGCCGGATGAAGTACGTCCTCGACGCCTGGGGCTTCGACAAGTACCTCGCCGCCGTCGAGGACGAACTCGGCCGCAAGCTCGACCGCGTCGACCCCGCCCATGTCGCCCCGCGCGGCCCCATGGACCGCTTCGCTCATGTCGGCGTCCACAGGCAGGTTCAGCCCGGCCTCAACTGGATCGGCGTGATCCTGCCCGTGGGCAAGCTCACCACCGACCAGATGCGCGATCTGGCGAAGATCGCGACGGAATGCGGCGACGGCGCCATCCGCATGACGGTGTGGCAGAACTTCCTGTTTTCGGGCGTGTCCGACGCGAAGGTCGCCGAGGTTCAGACCCGCGTCGCCGCCCTCGGGCTCACCACGGAGGCCTCCAGCATCCGCGCTGGCCTCGTCGCCTGCACGGGCAACCAGGGCTGCAAATTCGCCGCCTCGGACACCAAGGGCCACGCCCTCGTCATCGCCGACTACATCGAGGCCAACCTCAAGGAGCTCGACGTCCCGGTGAACGTCCACCTCACCGGCTGCCACCACAGCTGCGCCCAGCACTACATCGGCGACATCGGCCTCATCGGCGCCAAGGTCGTCGTCTCGGAGGAGGGCGACACGGTGGAGGGCTACGACATCGTCGTCGGCGGCGGTTTTGGCGACAGCCCGAAGATCGGCACCGAGATCTGGAAGGCCGTGAAAGCCGAGGAGTGCCCGGCCCGGATCGAGGCGCTCCTGCGCAGCTATCTCGGCAACCGCCAGGGGCCGCAGGAGAGCTTCCAGGCCTTCACCATGCGCACCGGTCCCGATTCCCTGCGCGACAGCGCCGAAGAGCAACCCGTCCTGAAGGCCGCAGCATGAGCGAGCACGTCACGCCCCCGCTGGTTCTCATTCCCGAGAACGCCCCCTTCAACCCCGATCAGCGCTCGTGGCTGTCGGGCTACTTCGCCGCGCTGCTCGGCCCCGCCGTGGAAGGCGCCACGGCGCTGGCCCCCGGCGACATGCCCGGCGGCGGTCAGAAGCTCGCCGACAACGACGACGCGCCCTGGCACGACCCGTCGATGCCCCTGCCCGACCGCATGGAGCTAGCCAAGGAACGGCCCGAGGCGCAGAAGCTCATGGCCGCCATGGCCCAGCAGGATTGCGGCCAGTGCGGCTACAACTGCGCCGATTACGCCAACGCCATCTTCCTCAAGAGCGAGGAGCGCCTGAACCTGTGCCAGCCCGGCGGCAAGGACACGCTCCGGATGCTGAAGAAGCTCGACGAGGAGTTCGGCGCCGGCGGCGGGGCCGCTCCGAAGGCCGCCGGCGAGGCCGCGCCGAAGGCCGAGCCGACCCTGGGGCCCCTCGGATTCTGTCGTGAAAACCCCGTTGAGGCGACGTTCGTGTCGCGCCTGCGCCTGAACGCGCCCGGCGGCGAGAAGGAGACCTGGCACGTCGAGATCGACCTCACCGGCACGCCCATCGACTACGTGGTCGGCGATTCCCTCGGGCTGTTTCCCGCCAACGCCCCGGCCCTGGTCGATGCGGTCATCGCCGAACTCGGCGCCCGGCCCGAGCGCAGGATCGGGGGCAGGACCCTGCGCGACCGCCTGATGACGGACTATGCGCTGGGCGGCGCGCCGGACGGGCTCTACCAGCTCCTCTCGCTGCTCACCTCGGGCGAGGCCCGCAAGAAGGCCCAGGCGCTCGCCGCCGGCGAGGACCCGGACGGCGACGCCGCCCATCTCGACGTCCTCGGCGCGCTCCATAAATTCCCCGGCGCGCGGCCCGACGCCGAGGTGTTCGTCGAAGCCCTCGACGAGCTGCAGCCCCGGCTCTACTCGATCTCGTCCTCGCCGAAGGCCGATCCCGGCCGCGTCTCCCTCACCGTCGACGCCGTCCGCTACAACCACCGCTCGCGCCTGCGCCTCGGCGTCGCCTCGACCCATCTCGGCGAGCGCATTCCCGAGGGCATGAAGGTCAAGGTCTACCTCCAGAAGGCGCACGGATTCGCCCTGCCCGACGACCTGTCCAAGGACGTCATCATGGTCGGCCCCGGCACCGGCATCGCGCCGTTCCGCGCCTTCCTGCGCGAGCGCGACGCCACGCAGGCGCCGGGCCGCAACTGGCTGTTCTACGGCCACCAGAAGCAGGCCTCCGACTTCTTCTACAAGGACGAGCTCAACGGCCTGAAGGACAAGAAGGTGCTCACCCGCCTGTCGCTGGCCTGGTCCCGCGACGGCACCGAGAAGACCTACGTCCAGGACCGCATGCGCGAGAGCGGCGCGGAACTGTGGAAGTGGTTCGAGGGCGGCGCCCACTTCTACGTCTGCGGCGACGCCAAGCGCATGGCCAAGGACGTGGAGCGGGCGATCATCGATGTCGCCGGCCAGCACGGGGGCAAGAACCCCGACGAGGCCGTGGCCTACCTCGCCCATCTGAAGAAGACCGGCCGGTATCAGGCCGACGTGTATTAGCGCCGCGCTCGACCCTCCCCCCTCTGCGGGGGAGGGTGCCTGCGGAGCAGGCGGGCGAGGGGGCGACCTTTCCGGATACGGCGCTCCCCTCTCGCGGGACTGCGTCCCGGCCCGACCCGCTGACGCGGGCCACCCTCTCCCGCAGAGGGGAGAGGGGTACGCGGCGCGCTTAGGTCCGACTCTTGCTCCCGACCACCGACACGAAAAGATTGCCGAGGATCACGCCATGAACGCGCACGTCCAGGCGCCCGCCGTCTCCGTAAAGACCACCTGCCCGTATTGCGGCGTCGGCTGCGGCGTCCTCGCCACGCCGGACGGACAGGGCGGGGTCGGCATCGCCGGGGACACCGCGCACCCGGCGAATTTCGGCCGCCTGTGCTCGAAGGGCTCGGCTTTGGGCGAGACCGTCTCCCTCGACGGCCGCCTGCTGCACCCGCAGGTCGACGGCGCGCGCACGAGCTGGGAAGCGGCGCTCGGCACCGTCGCGGGGTCATTGCGAAAAATCGCCGCCGAGCACGGCCCGGATTCCATCGCCTTCTACCTGTCGGGCCAGCTCCTGACGGAGGACTATTACGTCGCCAACAAGCTGGCGAAGGGCTTCTTGGGCACGCCCCACGTCGACACCAACTCGCGCCTGTGCATGTCGAGCGCGGTGGCGGCCCACCGGCGCGCCTTCGGCTCCGACACGGTGCCGGGCTGCTACGAGGACCTCGACGAGGCCGACGTCATCGTGCTCGTCGGCTCCAACACCGCCTGGTGCCACCCGATCCTGTTCCGCCGGATGATCGACGCGCGGGCCAAGCGCGGCACGAAGCTCGTGGTGGTCGATCCCCGCCGCACCCAGACGGGGGAGGAGGCCGACCTGTTCCTCGGCCTGAAGCCCGGCTCCGACACCGCCCTGTTCTCCGGCCTGCTGGTCCATCTCGCCGCCACCGGCGCCGTCGATGCGGCCTACGTCGCCGACCACACCAGCGGCTTCGACGGCGCCCTGGAGCGCGCCGCCGCCATCGCCCCGAGCGTCGCCGCCACCGCCGCCGCCACGGGGCTCGCCGAGGCCGACATCGCCGCCTTCTTCGCCCTCTTCGCCGGCACCAGCCGTGTGGTCACGGCCTTCTCGCAGGGCGCCAACCAGTCGGCGCAGGGCACCGACAAGGGCAACGCCATCATCAACTGCCACCTCGCCACCGGCCGCATCGGGCAGCCGGGCGCGGGGCCGTTCTCCCTCACGGGCCAGCCCAACGCCATGGGCGGGCGCGAGGTCGGGGGGCTCGCCAACATGCTCGCCGCCCACATGCACTTCGCCCCCGAGGAGGTGGACCGCGTCCGCCGGTTCTGGAAGGCGCCCAACATCATCACCGGCGAGGGGATGAAGGCGGTGGCCCTGTTCGAGGCGGTGGCGCGCGGCAAGATCAAGGCCCTGTGGGTGATGGGCACGAACCCCGTCGTCTCCATGCCCCGGGCCGACGCCATCCGCGAGAGCCTGAAGGGCCTCGACCTCTACGTGGTCTCCGAGGCCGTCGCCGACAGCGACACGGCCCGGGCGACGGGCAAGAGGACCGTGCTGCTGCCGGCCCTCGCCTGGGGCGAGAAGGACGGCACGGTGACGAATTCCGAGCGCCGGGTCTCGCGCCAGCGCGCCTTCCTGAAAGCCCCCGGCGAGGCGCGGGCCGACTGGGCGGTCGTCTGCGACGTCGCCCGCCGCCTCGGCCACGGCGACGCCTTCGCCTATGCCAATGCCGCCGCCATCTTCCGCGAGCACGCGGCCCTCTCGGCCTACGAGAACAACGGCACCCGCGACTTCGACATCGGCGCCCTCGCCGAGATGCCGGACGCGGCCTACGCCGGCACGCCGCCCCTGCAATGGCCCCTGCCGAAGCGCGGCAAGGGCCGGGCGCGCCTGTTCGCCGACGGCCAGTTCTACACCTTCGACAAGCGCGCCCGCTTCGTCGCCGTGCAGGCCCCGGCCCTGGCCCAACCCGTCACGGAGGCGCACCCCTTCGTTCTCAACACCGGCCGGGTGCGCGACCACTGGCACACCATGACGCGCACGGGCAAAAGCCAGCGCCTCTCGGCCCACCGCTCCGTCCCCTTCGTCGAGATCCACCCCGACGACGCCGTCCGCCTCGGCGTACAGGAGGGCGACCTCGCCCGGGTCTCGACGCCGCACGGCACCGCGATCCTCGAGGCGATGCTGACCGACGGCGTGCGCCGGGGCGACCTGTTCGCCGCCTTCCACTGGAGCGACGCCACCGCGTCGGATGCCCGCGTCGGCGCCCTCGTGCGCGGCGTGCCCGATCCGGTCTCGGGCCAGCCCGAACTCAAGGCGACGCCCGCCGCCCTCGCGCCCGCACCCTACCGCAATCGCGGTTTCCTCCTGACCCGGACGGAGCACACGCCGCCGGCGGGCTGGTGGTGGGCGCGGGCCACGGTGGAGGGGGGATCGGGCCTGCAATTCGCCACCCAGGAGAGCTCGCGCGCCGTCGCCCTGATGATGCGCGGCCTGTTCCAGGGCCTGGAACTCGCCGAGTACGCCGACCACGCCCGCGGGCATTACCGCTGCGCCGTCTATGACGGGGTCCACCTCGTCGCCTGCCTCGCCCTCGCCCCGAGCGAGGCCCGGCCGGGCTGGGAGTCGGCCAAGGCGTACTTCGCCGCAGACGAGATCGAGCCCGCCGCCCGCCGCGCCCTGCTGTCGGGCCGGGCGGAGTCGGCGTCGGCCGGCCCCACGGTCTGCGCCTGCCACGGCGTCGGCCTCGACGTGATCACCGGCGTCATCGCCGCAGGCGCCGGCTCCGTCGAGGCCGTGGGCGCCGCCTGCAAGGCCGGCACGAATTGCGGCTCGTGCATCCCCGAGATCCGCAAGCTGCTGCCGCAGGTGCTTGCGCGCAACGCAGCATAGGCTCACTTTGTGGGGACGAAGGACCCCGATCCGAGATCCATGAGCACACCCCGCCAGCCCCGCGAAACTCGCCCCGCCGGTCCCGAATCCGCCCGTGGCGCCGGCCCGGCCGGCCTCGAACCCCTGGCGGTCCTGCCGGTCTTCGTACCGCTCCAGGGCAAGCGCGCGGTGCTGGCCGGCTCCAACGGCGGGGCGCCGTGGAAGGTGAAGCTGCTGGCCGCCGCCGGGGCGGACGTGGACGTCTACGCGCCCGAGCCCAGCGAAGAACTCCGCGCCGTGCCGGGCGAGATCGTCGCCGGCTCCGTCACCCTGCACGAGCGCCAGTGGGCGGAGGCCGACCTTCGGGGCGCGGCCTTCGTCATCGGCGCCATGGAGGACGAGGCCGACTGCATCGAATTCGTCGCCGCCGGGCGCCGGGCGGGCGCCATCGTCAACGCCGTCGACCGCCCGCATCTCTGCGACGTCAAGTTCGGCGCCATCGTCAACCGCTCGCCCATGGTGGTGGGCATCTCGACGGAGGGTGCCGCCCCGGTCTTCGGCCAGACCGTGCGCGCCCGCATCGAGGGCATGCTGCCGCGCGGGTTCAAGGCCTGGATCGGCGCCGCCCGCGACTGGCGCGAGGAGGTCACCGCCCGCTTCCACGGCTTCTCGGACCGGCGCGCCTTCTGGGAGCGCTTCACCGACCGGGCCTTCGCCGAACCGGACCGGGCTCCCACCGCCACCGACCTCGCCGAACTGCTCGGCGAGACCGAGGCCGCGCCGAAGGGCGGCGCCGTCACCCTGGTGGGGGCCGGACCGGGCGACGCCGAACTCCTCACCCTCAAGGCCCTGCGGGCGCTGCGCAACGCCGACGTGATCCTGTACGACGACCTCGTCGCCCCCGAGATTCTGGATTACGCCCGCCGCGAGGCCCGCACCATGCTGGTGGGCAAGACCGGGCACGGCCCGTCCTGCCGCCAGGACGACATCAACGCCCTGATGGTGCAGCTCGCCCGGAGCGGAAAACAGGTAGTGCGCCTCAAATCCGGCGACCCCCTGGTGTTCGGCCGGGCCGGCGAGGAGATCGACGCCTGTCGGGCTGCCGGCATCCCCGTCTCCATCGTGCCCGGCGTCTCGGCGGCGCAGGGTGCGGCGGCCTCCCTCTGCGTCTCGCTCACCAACCGCGACGCCGCTCGGCGCCTGCAATACGTCACCGGCCACGACCGGCGCGGCGCGCTCCCCGAGGACCTGAACTGGGGCGCGCTCGCCGATCCGAGCGTCACCACCGTGGTCTACATGCCGAAGAAGACCCTGCGCGTGCTGCTGGAGCGGGCCATGACCGAGGGCCTCGCCCCGGGCACCCCGGCGCTCCTCGTGTTCAACGCCACCCGGCCGAACCAGCGGGTGGTGGAGGCCAGCGCCCTCGACCTCGCCGACCGGGTCGAGGCCTCGGGCTTCGAGGGACCGGCGCTGCTCATGGTCGGCGAAGCGCTTCGTCGGACGGGCGCCGAGGCCGCTATCGCGGACCTCGCGCCGGACAAGCTCGCGATCTGATCCGGAACCGGCAGCGACGGTCTGCGGGGTTGCCCCGCCCACCGTCGCATGGTCTTGCACGCGCAGATTTTCGGGCCTGAAGCCCCCCCAAGTCTCCCCCAAGGCTCCCCCAAGGCTCCCCATGCGTCGCGCCCTGCCGCTCATCCTGTTCGCCATCGGCCTTGTCGCCCTCGGCGTCGCCGCCGTGACCGTGCTGGTGCCGAAGGCGAACGTGGCCACGGCCAGCAGCGTCGGCGGCCCGTTCACCCTGACGGATCAGGACGGACGTCGCGTCACCGAGCGAGACTTCTCGGGTAAGACCCATCTGGTGTTCTTCGGCTTCACCCATTGCCCCGACGTGTGCCCCACCACCCTCCAGCAGATCGGCGACGTGCTGCAGGCCCTCGGCCCCAAGGCCAAGGACACCAAGGCGCTGTTCATCGCCGTGGACCCCGAGCGCGACACGCCCGCCGCCCTGAAGACCTACCTGACGAGTTTCGACCCGCGCATCGTCGGCCTGACCGGCACGCCGGAGGAGATCGCCGCCGTGGTGAAGGGCTACCGCGCCTATATCCGCAAGGTACCGACGAAGGACGGCGACTACACCATGGAGCACACGGCCCTGGTCTACGTCATGGACGGGCAGAACCGCTTCCTCAACGCCCTCAACCTGACCCGCCCGCCGGAGGCCGCCGCCGCCGACCTCGCCAAGGTGCTGTGAGCGTCAGGTGCGGTTCAGGGCGCCGCTGCGGGAGCTGCGCGACAGGCCGTGCTCGGTCTTGTTCCAGCGGTCGGGGGCGAGGACGAGTTCGATGAGCCCGAGCCAGGCGCCGAGGCTCACCAGGAGGAAGTAGGCCGGCATCAGGGGCACGTAGGGCAGGAGGTCCCACCAGCCCCGGCGCACGCACCCCAGGGCCGCCGGCAGCACCATGGCGAGGAGGCCGGACACGAACACCGTCATCGCCGTACCGTTGGGCAGGTTGCTCCAGAATCCCGCGGCGGGCTCGACCCCGGCGAACAGGAACCGGTAGGCCGCGTGCCCCATGAAGAACGGGTAGGCGAGGGCGCAGAGGACGGTGCCGGGCACCAGGGCGGCGGCGGCCAGGGTCCCGAGGGCCCCGAGTTCGCGCGCGGTCCGAGCCGGCTGGCGGCCGTGGGTGAAGCTCGTCTGGATGAAGCCCTTCATCCAGCGGGCGCGCTGGTGCAGCCACGCGCCGGGCCGGGCCGGCGCCTCCTCGAAGGTGCTGCTCGGCAGGTCCCCGACCCGGTAGCCCGCCCGCGCTAGGCGCAGGCCCAGATCGGCATCCTCGGTGACGTTCCAGGCATCCCATCCGTGCACGGCACGCAGGATGGAGGTGCGGAAATGCGGCCTTATGGAGCAAATGCACCAAAAAGCACCCTAGGTAAAGGCCTATGCCATCGTCTATGATGGCAAAATGCAGGATCAGACCCTCATCAACGGACTGCTCGCCAAGCGCGAGGAACTGAGCCGAGAGAACGCCGATTTGCGCGAGCGGATGGCGGTCCTCGCGAACGATATAGAGGCCTTGGATCGGGTTCTTGACGCCTGCGGCTATCGCGGCGAACTCGTGGGCTCCACGCCTCGCGCGGCCCGCATCGTCCTGTTCTATCGCAACGAGCTACGGGACTACCTCCTGGCCGAGCTACGCAAGGCAGGGGAGCCGATGACGGCTCGCCAGTTGGCCGAATCAGTGTGTCAGACGGAGGGGAAGGACAGTCGGGACCGGAGGTTGCTCACGGACGTGACGCGGCGGGTCGGCTGCGCGTTGAGGAAGATGCGGGCGAGCCGGATGGTCGAAGGGGAGCGGACGCAGGCGGGGCAGGTTTGGCGGTGTGGCTGAGACTTACCAGCGTGGTAACGGGGCGCCCTTGCATCTGTCTGCAAGGTAGCGGTGCAATTAACTTCACGAACCCAGAAACGAAAAACCCCGCCGAAGCGGGGTCTGTGTGTGCGGGTCAGACGTTAGCGCCTGCTTGGCGGGCTGCGAGGATACGAGAGTTTGGCCCCCTATGCCCGCGCTTAGCTAGCTGTTCCCGAGCGTGCTCGTTCGCTAGCGTTGCCCCGCGCTTCAGCGAAGCGATCTCTAAGGCATTGAAGTGCCCGTTCTTGGGTTCCTCGGCCGACTCGTTCTCGCGTCCATTCGGCCAAACCAATGCCTTCACCGTCCGTAAGACATTGAGGCTCATGGCCAATTTCCTCTCTCCAAAGCGACTGCAAGCCGCTCCCATATGCAGACATAAGCACACCAAGGGTGGCACGCTCAATAGGGAACGATTGCGAATTTCCGGTTGTGTGGCCCAACGTGGTAGCGGCGATGACCGTTCCACCTTGGCTGACGATATGACTGCGGAGCATCGCCAGGGTGCCGCCATTGGTGCACACATCATCTGCAATGATATAAGCACGGTCTGAGCGAACCGCACCCTCATAGCAGGGTTGCCACAGATAGCGTTCAAATTTGTTTAACACCGTTCGCCCAGGACGGGCAATCTGAATAATATCAGCGTCAACGTCGCATCCAAGTTCGGCCGCGAGCAAAGCCGAGAACGCTGCGGGGATCGCATTCGTCGGTAGCGGGTTCACGACCGGATCATCATGACCGTCGTTAAAACCGGGGCATGGGCAGACGATAAGCGCGGGCTTGTTCACCTCGAACAAGGCGTCAATCAAAAGATCGACAATCCGCATATCTACGCATTCTTCGACTATCTCCGCCGCAGCCTCGGGGCAATATCCTCGCTTCGCTCGCTCATAGCGCGCAACGTATTGCTCAGCTTCCTTAGCTGGCCGCTGATGGGTGCCACGCATTTTCCCGAAGGTAGAGTGAACAAGGATCTGTCGAGGATCGCGCGCCTCCCAAGGCACGCGGTCATGACGCCCCTTCTTTGGCGTGTTTTGCGGCATGTGCGTGGGGCGTGTGTGAAGTGTGCGGCGGCAATCGCCGGTGAGGGGGCGGGTTATATCCGAGCCGCTACCGGGAATCTATGTGAGATGTTGAGCGCATGCCGACGATTGATATCGTAAGCGTTACATTGACCGCTCGTGCCGCTGCCAGTAGCCCTTCCAGGAGCGGCTGACGGGCGACACCATCGTCAGGCGGATCGTCTGAGCAAAGGCCATGCCGTTCGGGAGGCGACGGTTGTCCTCCTTCCAAGCGGCTTCGGCGGCATACTGGTGGAGGTAGCGGGCGGTGACGAAGTGGTGCTGACCGGCCACCGTGCGGCGCAGGCGGGCAAAGAAGCTCTCAGCTTGGTTCGTGTTGGCGCCGTCCGCTGAGTAGGCCTCAGAGTGGTTGATGCGGCCGGCGTCGGGGAACTTGGCTTCCAGATCGTCCCAATGGGTAGCCTCATCGGCATAGACCTTGGAGCCGTGGGCAACGTGCTGCTCGGCCAGGGCGACGCCCTCGGCTTCGCGCTTGGCGACGAACGTCAGGGTGCGGCCGTTGCGCTGGCGCATGACGATGACGACCCGGCGCTCAGCGCTCAGGTTCGCCTTGAGGCGACGATCCTTGCGATCCTCCTTGCGGTTCTCAGGACGCACGACGCCGCCGAAGTACGCGCCGTCGATCTCGACCTCGCCCTCAAGCCCGTGCCCAGCCGTCTCAGCCGAAAGGGCCTCGCGCAGCTTGTGAGCGAGGACGAAAGCGGTCTTGTAGGACACGTCCAGATCGCGGCCGAGTTGCAGGGCGGACAGGCCCTTCACGGCGTTCACGAAGATGGCGACGGCGGCGCACAGGTCCGTGAAGGCGAGCTTCCGGCTGGCGAAGATCGTGCCCGACGTGACGCTGAACTGCTTGCCGCAGCCGGCGCACTTGAAGCGACGGCGGGTGCTGATGTTGTAGTGGTCCAGGCAACCGCAGGCCGGGCACACGGGCTCGCCATCCGTCAGAGGCCAACGAAGGCGCTTGAAGGTCTGGTAGGCCGCGTCCTCGCCACCCTTATAGATCGCCTTGAGCGAGAGGGTCCGAGCAGCCGAGGAGAGGAGGAAGTGAGAAGCCATTGCCATCGTCTTGCGTGCTTATGCATCGCATATGATGGTATTACGGATCGCTGGTCAAGCGAAATCGTATCGCGTATGATGGCATCCGTAATCAGATAGGATGCCATTGGCATGACTGAGCCCGTCGAAGAGCATTGGGATACGCGCGTTAAGGCAATCCTGAAGTCGGAATTGAAGCGCAAAGGCGTAACTTATGCGCAGCTTGTCGAGCGGCTGGCGGACGTCGGCGTGAAGGAAACGGAACCCAACATCCGCAACAAGCTGGCGCGCGGTAAATTTACTGCGGTTTTCTTACTTCAGGTTTTGACTGCGATTGGCTCGCGCGAGATACGTCTGGACTAGCATCATAAATATTGATTTTGCGCGCCGGCAGAGCGGGGTCTGCAAGTCTCACAAAAGTATCAAACATCTCACCTTCAGTAACAATGAACTGAATTTTATCATAGATGCAACTGTGCAACGTGCAGCTTGGTAGTGGTAGTGCCCCAACAATCATCTCCCCTGCCGGAACCTTGAGAGCCGAACCTACATAGTCAAATTTATTGTCGCCGGCAATTGAAACATGGCCAGTTAGAAAAATAGAAGCCGGCCCTTCAAATCGGCAATTTGTAAATATTTTTCCTTCCAAAAGACCATAATTGCGCAACCTTGAAAGCTCTTCAAGGTTTGCGGCAACGTTTATGGTCTCACCCTCATATGACGCCCTCGTCAAATTTAGGACTTTTGGAATAGGCAAGGCTTCGACTGGAGCTTTGCTGCGCCGCCAAGCGAAGATCATCTCCACGACAAACATCAGGCCGAATGCGGAGATAGCGCCTGCCCAAAAGGGGCCAATCCACTCAAGCATGATCGTGCTCCACGGGCCGACCTGCTTGGTGAGGTATGGGGCAAGCGTGTCCTTCCAGAAATCCTGAATGGTGACGTCGTAGATGGCTTTTAGCGCCGCGCCGGTCAGCTTTGTTGCGATGACGCCGATAACGCCAGCGATCAAACTGACGATGAAGGGGGTGCGGGGAGCCAGCATCTGAGCACCATGCCCACCCGCCGATTGAAGTTGAAATCATTTTTCCATTTCCAAAAATGGGCCTTACGGAAACGCACTTCATGCAATGGCGTATGCCATCATATTTGGTGCATTTGCTCCATAAGGCCGCGGAAATGCGTCGAGGTGCCCCCGAGCGGGATCGGGACGTTCCAGGCGGCGAGCGCCGGGACCAGCACGTCGAACAGGGCGGCGTATTCGAGGGCGAAGCATTTCGGCAGGGGGCCGTCGCGCTGGTTGTCGATGACGAGGCGCCCCTGCAGGCAGGCCGTCCCCGGATCGCTGCGGGCGAAGATCCGGGCGGCGGCGCGCAACTGCCCCGGATCGGGCACGTCCTCGGCGTCGTAGACCACGAGGCAGCTGCCGCGCGCGAGGGGCAGGGCGCAGTTGAGGGCGCGCGGCTTCGTGCGCGGCAGGCCGGGCGGCACCACTACGATCTCCGCCCCCGGCGGCAGGGTGGCGGCCTCCAGGGCGGCCAGGGTCCCGGCGTCGTGGGCCTCGATGACGAACTTGATGTCGAGCTTGGCCGCCGGGTAGTCGAGGGCCGACAGGGCGGCGGCGAGGCGCGGCACCACGGCGGCCTCCCGGTGCAGGGCGACGAATACCGTGTAGATCGGCAGCGCTGCGTCGCTCATGGGCCCCGTCGCCGGGCCGTTCGCCTCGACGCTGATCGCGGCGACCCGCAGGGCCACCATGGCCAGGAGCACGCCTTGCGCGAGGGTCCACAGGCCGAGGACCAGGGCGGGCGGCAGTTCGACCACGGCGACCACGACGAGTCCGGCGATCAGGCCGCCGATGGCCAGGGTTGGTCCCATGGGCCGGGCCTGCAGGGCCCAGTCGGGCCGGTGGACCTGGAGCGAATCCGCCGCGCAGGCGGCGATGCCGGCGGGGTTGGCGGAGAAGACCGCCTCGCGCAGGGTGCGCGGGGTCGTGAGCGCCGGCATCCGCCCCGTGGGACTGCGTCCGTGCAGGAGTTCGGCGATGGCGGCCCCGCGCGGCGCCAGCACGTAGGCGGCCGGTGCGCCGGGACCGAGCGGCGCCACGCCGGCGACCACGCTCTCGGGGTAGCGCGCCCCCGGCCCCAGGGGGATCGGACCGGCGAGGAAGGACGTGCCGAGTTCCGCCGCCAGCGCCCGGTAATAGGTCTCTTCGGTGACGGCGCCCAGGGCCAAGAGGGTCGAGGCCCCGTCGGTGCCCCAGGCGCGGGCGCGGTCGGCGGCCCGGACCAGCGTGGCCGGATCGACTCCGTGGCCCAGGAGGAAGGCGAGGTCGGGCGGCAGCGGCAGGGCGCCGGTCCGCAGGGCCGACGGGAAACCGAGGATCGACAACGGGAGCGTCTCCCGGCGGCTCGAGAACGTGCTAGGGAGGCGGCGTGAGCCAGACCGCGTCCGCGCACAACCAGCGCACCACGAATACAACCCTCGGGTCAAGACCACGCTGGATTCGCCCGGCGGTTTTGGGCTTGGCGATCGGTCTATGGGCCGGCGCCGCGCCGGCCCAGACGCCTGCGGCGGCGGGGCAGGGGGTCGCGATCCCCAATTTCTGGAACCCGCGGGCGCGCCAGGAGCGCATGGACACGCCCCAGACGGGCCGCACGGTCCGCTTCCTCACGGACGACGAGTTCCCGCCCCTGCACTTCCCCGGGGCCGACGGCACGCCGACGGGCTTTTCCGTCGAGCTCGCCCGCGCCGTTTGCGAGAAGCTCGGCCTGACCTGCACGGTCCAGGCGCGGCGGTTCGACACCCTCCTCGACGCGCTGGCCGACAAGCAGGGCGACGTGGTCGCCGCCGCGATTCCCCTGACGCCGGCCCTGCGGGCGCGGTTCCTGGCGACGCGGCCGTATTTCCGCTGGCCCGGGCGGTTCGTGGCCCGCACGGACAAAGGTCTGCCCGCGCCGTCCGCCGCGGCCCTCGCCGGGCGCAGCGTCGGCGTCGTGGCGGGCAGCGCGCACGCGGCCTACCGCGCGGCGTTCTTCCCCAAGGCGGTGGCGCGGGACTTCACGGATCTCGCCGCCGCCGAGGGCGCCCTGCGGCGCGGCGAGGTCGACTACGTCTTCGCCGACGGCCTCAACCTCGCCCTCTGGGTCGGCGGCATCGAATCGGCCCGATGCTGCGCCCTCATCGGCGGCGCCTACCTCGAGAACCGCTATTTCGGCGAGGGGATCGGCCTCGTCACCCGGCCCGACGACGTGGCCCTGTCCCGCGCCCTCGACGATGCGCTCCAGCGGGTGTGGGACGACGGCAAGTACGCCGAACTCTACCTGCGGTTCTTCCCCGTCAGCCCGTTCTGACGTCGATCCGGCGCCCGCCCGCGGCGACGCCCACCAACAGGAGCGCGATCGCCAGGAAGGCCGTGGTCAGGCCGGTGGCGTAGGCGAGGGCGCATCGCCGCGAGGGAGCCGATGCCGAGGCAGAGCAGCAGCCCGCCCGGGGTCGCGGCGTCGAGGCCGGCCCGCGCCGCCACGAACGGCACCAGGGGCGCCCAGGCGGCGACACCGAAGCCGACGATGAGGAACAGCAGGCGGGTGGAGCGGATTTCGGCGTTGGCGCCGGCTTGGGTATCGAGGGCGACGGTCATGGGGCCTTTTCGGACGGGATCGGACGAGGCCGTCGAACCATCCTCGCAGGGCGACGCGGCGAACGTGTGAAGCCCGGTCCGGTCGTTCCCTACGTTGACCCTCCGGAACGCGCTGCCTAGAGCATCGTTCTGGCATCGGCTTTTCCGAAAGCCGGTGTCCACCTTTCGGGCCGATGCTCTCGGGTGCCGGCCTTCCCAAACACCTTGCCAGAACTGACGCTGTGCCCATGTCGTCCGCACCCATGTCGTCCGCCACGATGCCGTCCGCCCCGCTCGATCCCGCCCTCATCGAGGCCGCCGCCTCCGCCACGGCGTGGCCGTTCGAGGAGGCCCGCAAACTGGTGGCGCGGCTCGCGCGACGTCCCAAGAGCGAAGTGCTGTTCGAGACCGGCTACGGCCCCTCGGGCCTGCCGCATATCGGCACCTTCGGCGAGGTCGCCCGCACCTCCATGGTCCGGCACGCGTTCCGCGTGCTCACCAACGACAGCGTGCCGACGCGCCTCATCGCGTTCTCGGACGACATGGACGGTCTGCGCAAGGTGCCGGACAACGTGCCGAACAAGGAGATGCTGATCCGGGCGCTGAACCAGCCCCTGACCCGGGTGCCGGACCCGTTCGGCACCCACGAGAGCTTCGGCGCCCACAACAACGCCGAGTTGCGCCGCTTCCTCGACGCTTTCGGCTTCGACTACGAATTCCGCTCCGCCACCGAGTGCTACAGGGCCGGCCTGTTCGACACCGCCCTGCTCACGGTGCTGGAGCGCTACGACGCCGTGATGGCGATCATGCTGCCGTCGCTCCGCGCCGAGCGCTCGGCGAGCTACTCGCCGTTCCTGCCGATCCACCCGGTCACCGGCGCGGTGATGCAGGTCGCCATCGACGAGGTGCGGGCGAGCGCCGGGACCCTGGTCTGGCGCGATCCGAACACGGGCGAGGCCTACGAGACCCCCGTCACCGGCGGCCACGCCAAGCTGCAGTGGAAGCCCGACTGGGCCATGCGCTGGATGGCCCTCGGCATCGACTATGAGATGGCCGGCAAGGACCTCATCGACTCGGTCAAGCTCTCGGGCGAGATCGCCCATGCCCTCGGGGCCGAGCCGCCAGAGGGATTCAACTACGAGCTCTTCCTCGACAAGGAAGGCCGCAAGATCTCGAAGTCCAAGGGCAACGGCCTGTCCATCGACGACTGGCTCGTCTACGGCACCGCCGACAGCCTCGCCCTGTTCATGTACAACAAGCCCCGCGAGGCCAAGCGCCTGTTCGTGGAGATGATCCCGCGTCAGGTCGACGATTACTTGGGCTTCCTCGAAAAGTATCCCGGCCAGGCCCCGGCCCAGCAGCTCGGCAACCCGGTCTGGCACCTGCATGCCGGCCGGCCGCCGGCGGCCGAGGCCGTGGGCAAGGGCGGCGCACTGAACTTCGCCATGCTCCTCAACCTCGCGGCGGTGGCCAACACCGAGGACCCGGCCGTGCTGTGGGGCTTCATCCGCCGCTACGACCCGACCGTGGGCCCGCAGACCCATCCGGTCCTGGCCCGGCTCGTCGGCCACGCCCTCGCCTACTATCGCGATGTGGTGCGGCCTCAGAAGACCTACCGGGCAGCGACGGAGGCGGAAGCGGCGGCGCTGGCCGACCTGTCCGAGACCCTGGCGGCGCACGAGGGCTCGACGGATCCGGAAGGGCTCCAGGCCATCGTCTACGAGGTCGGGCGCCGACACTTCCCCGACCTCTCGGGCAAGGCCAAGAGCCCCGACGGACGCCCCGGCGTGTCGCAGGCGTGGTTCACCACCATCTACAACGTGCTGTTCGGCGAGGCGCGCGGGCCCCGCTTCGGCTCGTTCGTCGCCCTCTACGGCGTCGCCGAGACCCGGACCCTCATCGCCGAGGCCCTTTCGGGCACTTTCGTCTCCCCGGCGGCCTGAGACTGCAACAAAAACCCACACCCCGGCCGAACGGCGCATCATTGTGCTTGTCGTTGCCGGGCCGGACGGCTAGAAGCCGCTTCACCGAAGACGAAAAAAGGCCGCCCCGGTGAGGGAGCGGCCCGAAGTCTAGGGAGGAAACGCCCAAGAAGGGCACACCGCGGCGACGCCATCGCTGCGGTGCATGAGATCGAAATGCCATTTTGCACTGCACCCTTCAATCCCCCGGATGGGGGAGGGGGTATGCGTGAAACGCATTCGAACGGTTCCAGGACGATGCTGCCCTAGGATGACACCGCCGTCGATGGCAGGCCGAGCTGGTCGAGGCTCAGGCGCCAGACCCGCTCCTGCAGATCGCGATCGGCCGCCCGGCGCGACGTCGCCACGGGGCGCGAGCGGGCGAAGTACAGCCCCGTCACCCCATCGAGGTCCGGCGCGCTGGCCACGTGGAGTGACGTGACCGCACCCTCGGCCGGCCCCGTCATGAACGGCCGGATCAGGCGCCAGCCGAGGCCGAACCAGCCGCCGGTGCCGGCGGCGAACCCGCTCGCGATGACGCCGGGATGCAGGGCGTTCACCGTCACGCCCGTGCCGGCCAGCCGGCGGGCGAGGGCGACCGTGAACAGCACGTTGCCGAGCTTGGCCTGGGAATAGACCGTCATGGCGGAGAAGCGGCGGGCGTGCCCGATATCGTCGAACGCGATGCAGCCGCGGGTGTGCGCCGCCGAGGCGACGTTGACGATGCGCGACGGAGCGCTCGCCTTCAGCAGGTCGCGGAGTTCGAGGGTCAGGAGCACGTAGGCGAGGTGATCGAGGGCCCAGGTCCGCTCGATCCCGTCCGCGGTCAGCCGATGCGTGTCGAAGATGGCGCCGGCGTTGTTCACCAGCACGTCGAGGCGCGGACAGAGCGCCCGGACCTCGCCGGCGAGGCGGCGGACTTCCGCCTGCACGGAGAGGTCCGCCACGAAGGGATCGATCCGCGCACCCGGGACGGACGCCCCGATGCGTTCGGCGGCGTCCCGCGTCCGCGCGGCATCGCGCCCGACGAGGCCGACCCGGGCGCCCTTGCGGGCCAGCCCCAGGGCGGTCTCGAAGCCGATGCCGGAGGTGGCGCCCGTGACGAGGCAGACCTTGTCCCGCATCGGCGCCGCATGGGCCATGGTGTTCAGAACACCGCCTGCCCGACGGCGAAGGCCACCACCACGATGACGATGGCCACCACGAGGAACAGGCCGAACAGGATGCGGGCGAGGGAGCCGGCGCCCGAGGCGATGCCGGTGAAGCCGAGACCACCCGCCAGGAGGGAGATCACGAAACAGATGAGGGCCCATTTCAACAGGGTCATGCACAGCACTCCAGCACGCGGAATCGAGCGACAACCCCGCGGCCACGCTTCCGTTCCCGCCACGCTCGCGGATCGTGGCCCGCACGCCGATTTTCCGGAGGGTCAGGGCGTCGGGGCGCGTTCCGCCCGCGCCAGCAGGATCTCCGCCAGGGCGTGATAGAGCCCCTCCCGGCACACGGATTTCGAGACGGCGTCACTGATGAGGGCGGCGACCATCAGGGGGATCATCAGGGCATGGTCCTGGGTCATCTCGGTGACGATGACGAAGGCGGTGATGGGGGCCTGGAGGGCGCCGGTGAGATAGGCGACCATCCCGACGAGGACGAGGGCGGCCACGGGCACCCCGGGAAACAGGCCCTGGATTGCGGCCCCGAGCCCGGCGCCGACGCTGAGGGAGGGGGCGAACAGGCCGCCCGGAATGCCGCTGACGGCCGAGAACAGGGTCGCGAGGTACTTCAGCGGCGCGAAGTCGAGGGCGCCTCCCCCGGTGCCGTGGAGGAGGGCGCGGGCCTCCTCGTAGCCGGTGCCGTAGACGGCGCCGCCCGAGGCGAGGCCGCACAGGGCGACGCCGAGGCCGCAGGCCACCGCGAAGGCGACGGGCCGGCGCGCGAGGGCGGCGCCGGCGCGGCCGGGCAGGCCGCGGGCGAACAGGATGACGATGCGGGCGAACAGACCGCCCGTCAGGCCGCCGAGGGCGCCCAGGACCGGCACGGCGAGCCAGCCGGGACCGAACGGCAGGGTCGTGCCCGACGTGCCGAAGTAGGTGTAGTTTCCGGTGATCGCCAGGGCGGTGAGGCCGGCCGCGACGATGGCCGCCACGATGAGGCCGCCGGTCCGGGCCTCGTAGGCGCGCCCGAGTTCCTCGATGCCGAAGACGATCCCGGCAATCGGCGTGTTGAAGGCGGCGGCCACGCCGGCGGCCCCGCCGGCGAGGATGAGGCCGGGCTGGCGGTGCGGCGTCAGGTGGCCGACGGCGGCCATGATTGCCGCCCCGACCTGGACGGTCGGCCCCTCGCGCCCCGTGGAGGCGCCGAACAGGAGGCCCAGCGCCATCACGACGATCTTGCCGGCGGCCGTGCGCAGGGAGACCAGGGCCCGGCGCAGGGACAGGTTTGCCGTGTGGCGCGCCGCGATGACCTGGGGAATGCCCGAGCCCTGCGAATTCGGGAACACCGTCCGGGCAAGATGGGCGCACAGGCCGAAGCCCAGGGGCGTCACCGCGAGGGCCACCCAGGGCGACAGGGACAGGGCCGCGCGAAACCCCTCCTGCGCCGCGTCGGCGAGCTTGGCCATTCCCACCGCGGCGAGGCCGACCCCGATCCCGCCGAGGAGGAACAGGAGCCGGCGGCGCCAGACCGCGAAGGCATCGACGGCCCCGCTGCGCAGGCGCGTGAAGGCGGGGCGGATGCGGAGACGGGGCGGCATGGGTCGGGAATCCGGCGTTGCGGCGCACGGCGCCTCACGCAAGGCGCATACCCGGCGCCGGCCCGCCTTGCATCACGCCTTTCGGCCTCCCTGGGCTTCCTCCGCCGCGCACAGGGCCGCGACGGTCTTCAGGTAGGCCTTGGCGTCGAATTTCTTCAAGGAGTTCTCGCTCTGGTAGCGTACGGTGCCGAACACCTTGCGCCGGGCCCAGGGGCGGTCGTGCAGGCCGTAGACCCAGGCGACGTTGGTGAACGAGTTGGCGTCGCGCCCGTCGAGGAAGTAGCGGTTGTTGAGGCGCAGGGTGCGCCTGAACCCTTCCTCGGGGGAGGGCGACCAGTCGAGGATCTTCTTGCCCCAGTACATGCGCAGGTGATTGTGCATGTAGCCGGTCTCGCGCATCTCGGCCTGGGCGGCGTTCCAGTAGGTGTCGTGGGTCCTGCCCTCGGCGAGTTCCGGTTCGGTGTAGGTGTGGGGCCGGGGATCGTCGGCGTGCTCGGCCAGGGTCTTGCGCGCCCATTCGGGCACGGCGCGGGCGTAGGACTCGTAGCCCTCGGTGTAGTGGACATGGTTCATGGCGAGCTCGCGCCGCACGATGAGTTCCTCGAGATAGGCGGTCTTGTCCTCGTCCCCGCCGGTCCCGGCGGCGCGCACGGCGAGGGCGATCTCCACGGGGGAGATCTGGCCGAAATGCAGGTAGGGGCTCATGTGCGAGGCCGCCCCCGCCTCGGGCCTGTTGCGTTCGGTCCCGTAGGTGGCGAACGGCCCGGCGAGGTAGGCCTTGAGCCGGCGCCGCGCTTCCGTCTCGCCCCCGGTGAAGCGCTTCACCGGGGGCACGTCCCGGTCGAGGGTCATGCCGGCGAGCACCGCGTCAGGGTCCGAGATGTCGATCTCGGTCTCCGGCAGGCCGCGCCCGGCCCGGTGCTTCACGGTACGCTCGGACAGGCCTGCGATGTAGCTATCGAACAGGCGGTTGAGCTTCGGCCTGAGGGTGCGGGCGGCGTATTCGTGCTTGCCCGAGGCCACCTCGACGGGGACGACGACGTCGCCTTCCACCTGAACGATGCGGGTCTCCACCGCTTTCCCGATCTCCCCGTACCAGCGCTTCTGGATGGCGAGGTAGCCCCGGTCGAGGACGAGGAGCGCGGCGTCGCGGGCGAGATCGATGGCGATCTCGGCCGGGGACGCCTTGCGCAGGCAGAAGCCGATGCCGCGCTTGTCGAGGCCGGCCCCGGCGTCGGCGAGCCCCTGGAGCAGGAAGGCGTAGTGCCGGGCATTGGCCTCGGGAAAGCCGTTGGCCCCGTCGAGGAGGCCGAAGCAGGCGAGGACCGGCACGCCGAGGCGGTTGGCCTCCCCGACGGCGTATTCCAGGGCCGGATTGAAATGCGCGCGATTCGCCTGCTGGAGCAGGTAGAGGACGTAGGCTCCCCCTTCGCGCGGCGCCACGTCGTTGAGGACCCTGATTCGTCCCGCCTGTATCGCCATCTTCGGCCGTCGCTTTCCTGTGGTGCTGAAAAAGTAGAGCGTCGCCCCGGGCCCGGGCGGCGGTGGATGGCCGCAGGTTCCGGATGCCGGCAAGCGCCGCAGATCGCCATGCGATCGCCCGAAAACCGTTCTCGAACAAGCGCTTGCCCGTCCTCCACCCGGCTCTGGCATCGACGCGGAGCCGTCCGCGCAGGGGCGGGCGAGCCTGCGTCATTTTGGATACAGAATTGGTGGAATGTGCGCGGCGGCACGAAAAGAGACAGGGGTGCTGCCCCAATGATCTTGCAATTCCAGGCGGGAGGATCAGATTGTGCATTGCGGGAACGCGATGGCGTCGCGGTCCCGCTGCCCTTCTTGGGCGTTTCCTCCCTAGACTTCGGGCCGCTCTTCGGAGCGGCCTTTTTTCTGTCGCGCGCTCGTCATCCCCGTGCGCGGGCGCGGATCATGAAGTTGTCGTAGGTGTACTCGGCGACCTGGAACCAGAGGTATTCCTCGTTCCGGAAGGTCCGCATCGCCTCGTAGATCCGCTTGAAGTCGGGGTTCTTGGCCGCGATCTCGGCGTAGACGTCCGTGGCGGCCTTCAGGGCCGCCTCCATCACGTCCTGGGGGAACGGGCGCAGCTGCGCGCCGGCGGCGACGAGACGGCGGAGCGCCTTGGGGTTGCGGGCGTCGTAGCGGGCCTGGACCTCGGCATGGACCTGGGCGGCGGCCGCCCGCAGGATCGCCTGATAGGATCGGGGCAGGGCCTTCCACGCCTCGGCGTTGAACCAGACGTGCTCGAGGGCTCCGCCCTCCCAGAAGCCCGGATAGTGGTAGATCGGCGCGACCTTCTGCAGGCCGAGCCTCTCGTCGTCGTAGGGGCCGATCCATTCGGCGGCGTCCAGGGTCCGGGCCTCGAAGGCCGCGTAGATCTCGGGGCCGGGGGTCGCCTGCGGCACGGCGCCGAGCTTGGCCAGGACCTGACCGCCGAGGCCGGCGATGCGCAGCTTGAGCCCCTGGAGATCGGCGACGGTCTTCACCTCCTTGCGGAACCAGCCGCCCATCTGCGCGCCGGTGTTGCCGGCGGGCAGGGCGACGAGGCCGTTGCGGGCGAAGATCTCGCCGAACAGGTCGGCGGCACCGCCGTCGAGCCACCACGCGCCCTGGCCCCGGGCGTTGAGGCCGAACGGCACGGCTGCGGCGAGGGCGAAGGTGGGGTCCTTGGCCAGGCCCTGGGTCGCCGAGGCGTAGCCCATCTCGACGGTGCGGGCGGCCACCGCGTCGAGGACGCCGCTCCCCGGCACCGGCTCGCCCGGCGCCTGCACGGCGATCTGGAAGCGCCCGTCCGTGGCCTCGGCCACGAGGCGGGCCAGGGTCTCGGCGCCGCCGAACAGGATGTCGAGGGCCTTGGGGTAGGCGCAGGCGAGGCGCCAGCGCAGCTCCGGCGCGGTCTGGGCGAGGGCGGGGGCGGCGACGGCCGCCGCACCGCCGAGGCCGGCGGCGAGGAGGGCCCGTCGCGGAAGAGCCCGTCGCGGGAGGGATTGGGCCATGACGCCTCGCTTCGCTGTCGATCCACGCGCCGGGGGGTGGGCGCGGGCGGCCCGTCCGGCCGTCGGTTCACGAACGAGGACGGGCCCGAAACGATCCCGGGCGGCCCTCTTTGGCGTCGCTGCGGTCCTATTTCGCGTAGCTGAAGGTGCCGTCGCTCCAGACGTACAGGACGTAGCCCTGGGCCGTGACGTCGCCCTTGGCGTCGAAGCCGACGGAGCCGAGCACGAGGTCGAAGCGCTCGGCGTGGAGCGTCGCGGCGAGGCGCTTGGAATCCTGGCTGTGGGCGAAGTTGCCCGCCGCCACCAGGGCCTGGAGGGCGGCGTAGCCGTAGACCGTGGAGCCCTCGGGCTCGACGCCCTCGGCCTTGAAGGCCGCGACCACGGCCGCCGCCTCGGGCTTGCGGCGCGGGTCGAGGTAGAAGGTCATCAGCACGCCGTTGCTCGCCGGCCCCGCGACGGTGGCGAATTCCTGGGTGGCGATGGCCGAGGTGCCGAACCATTGCGGCTTGAAGCCCCGCTCGGCGGAGATCCGCACGAGGCGTCCCATCTCGCGGGCGTCCCCGCCGTAATACGCCACCGCGATGCCGGCCTCCTTGAGGCGGTCGGCGAGCGCCGCGTCGTCGGCGTCGCTCGACGCGAAGGCCGTGGCGAGGGCCTCGTTGATGCCGATGCGGTTGAGGTTCTCCTTCGTCGCGGCGGCGAGGTTGCGCGACCCCGGCGTGAGGTCGTTGAGGATGGCGATCCGCTTCTCGCGGAACCGCTCGGCCAGCACCGTCGCCGACAGCTTGGCCTGGTCGTCGTCGCGGCCGCACACCCGAAAGATCGTCGGCAGGCCGCGATCGGTGAGCTTGGCCGCCACGGACGCCGCCGTGATCATCAGGGTGCCGTTGGCGGCATAGACCTCCGAGGCCGCCAGCGACGCGTTGGAGCAGACGTGCCCGACCACGAGGCGCACGCCCTGCGCGGCGTAGTGGTTGGCCACCGCCACGGCCTTGTTCGAATCGCAGGCGTCGTCCTGCACGTCGAGGACGATGGTCTGGCCGTCGAGGCCGCCCTTGGCGTTGGCGTCGCGGGCCGCCGCCTGGACGCCGCGCAGGACCTGCTCGCCCACGCCCACGTAGGCGCCCGAGCGCGGCACGGCGACGCCGATGACCACGTCCGCCCGTGCGGCGGCGATCCCGGCCGGCCAGAGGCTCAGGGCGAGGCCCAGCAGGGCCGCCGACCGTCCTGTTCTCGCAGGGCGCCGGGCCGCACGTCCGAACCTCGTCTCGCCCCGTTTCACGCCTCGTTCGACCTCAGGAAGGTTTCAGCGGACTTTCGAAGACAACGCGGGGCGCGGGGCCCCCGGACCGACCGACCCGTGCGGGATGCCGCACGAGAACGCAAGAGCCGATCGCCGGACGGCGACCGGCGGTGCCGCCGTCGCTCAGCGGGCGGTGGCGTACAGGGAGGCACCCGCCGAGACGGGTGCGGTGACGGTCGAGAAGACCGAGAGCACCTTCTGGACCTCGGTGAAGGGGGCGTTGGAGACGTAGACGAGGTCGCGGTTGCGCATGCGGAAGGCCTGGGTGAGGAACAGGCTGTTGGGG
>NZ_VRUZ01000063.1:0-24504 GCF_008039485.1 Methylobacterium sp. WL69
GGTGTGGGCTGGAGGGGGGTGACGCTCGGGCTCGCGCGGCCCGGCGCCGGGCTCGCCGCCTCGTCGGCGGGGTTGGCTTGGGCGGTGCAGACCACGGCCTCCTTCTGGAGCTGGACGTAGCAGATGCTCATCTCGCCCGTGCGGTAATTGACCCGGAACACGCCCGCCTCGCGGGTGTGGCGGGAGGCGACGAGGCCGTACTCGGAAGGCGCCTGGGCGCTCGCCCCCTCGCCGGCGCCGTAGCACACGGTGACGCCGACGCTGCCCACCGCGCCCTCGCGCAGGCCGTACTGGCACGAGGTGACCTCGCCCGTGACCTTGTCGACCCGGTAGACCCGGTTGAGGTCGATCTGGGGGGCGGGCACGAACTCGTAGGAACTCGCGAGGGCCGTCCCCGTGAGCAGCCCGAGCACCGCGCCCGCGCGCAAAAGGTGTGAGACCTGATGTGAGGCCTGGTGTGTCAGACGCATGAGTGCCCCGATGTCCCGTTTGCGGATGTCGCGCGAGCGGTATCGCCGCCTTGCGGCGCAACCGTGACCCCGCGGCGGGCGTCTTGTCCGCGCCGCGCGGCCCCGATAGCGCTTGGCGCCGATCCCCGGCCCATCTCCGCAGCCGAGCCCTCGCAGAAAGCCAGCCCATGTCCGCGTCGAGCCCCATATCCGCGTCGAGCCAATCCCCGTCCCCCCTGCCGCCCATTGCGGTGTTCGACCTCGACGGCACCCTGGCCGAGACGGCGGGCGACCTCGTCGGCACCCTCAACGCCATCCTGGCGCGGGAGGGCCTGAACACCCTCGACCTCGCGCAGGCCCGCGACATGATCGGCGCCGGCGCCAAGGCGCTGATCCGGCGCGGGTTCGAGGCGGCCGGCGAGGAACTCGACGAGGCCCGCCTGGAGACCCTGTTCGTGGCCTTCCTCGACCATTACGGCCGCCACCTGTGCGACCATTCCCACCTGTTTCCGGGCGTGACGGAGGCCCTCGACACCCTCGCCGCCCGGGGCTTCAGGCTCGCCGTGTGCACCAACAAGGTCGAGGCTCACGCCCTCACGCTCCTCGAACTGCTCGGGGTCTCGGGCCGCTTTTCCGCCATCTGCGGCCGCGACACCTTCGCGCATTTCAAGCCGGACCCGCGCCACATCACCCTCACCATCGAACGCGCCGGCGGCGATCCGGCCCGGGCCGTGATGGTGGGGGATTCGCGCGCCGACATCGACGCGGCGAAGGCCGCCGGCATTCCGGTGATCGCGGTGCCGTTCGGCTACACCGACCTGCCCGTCGAAGCCTTCGGCCCCGACCGGGTGATCGGGCATTTCGATGAGCTGGTGGAGGCCGTGGAGGCGCTGGTGCCGGTGGTGCGGGGATAGGGTCGCGTCGGCTCGGCCTGTCGGTCCCATTCCATCACCTCGTCCCGAGGTGGTGGAACAGGCCGGGCGCATCGAAGTCGCGCCGACCGACGGCACGCGATGCGGCAGCGATGAAAACCGTCGGATGATGGGTGTTCATCGAGGAAAATGGTGGGCGGTACAGGGATCGAACCTGTGACCTTCCCCGTGTGAAGGGGACGCTCTACCGCTGAGCCAACCGCCCGTTGCCATTCTTGCCGGTTCGCGCGGGTTTCGCTCGTTCGAGCGTCCCCGTGGTCGTAGCGAACGGCGTTCCGCGGACGACGCCGCCGGAACCGAGGGCGTTCTAGGGCGCGGCCCCCCGGGCCGTCAAGGCGGGAATTTCGTGGCGATCGGATTTCACGGACGGGCCGTCGCGGCGGCCGCGCGCCGGGTGCCGAGGCGCATCAGGACGGCGACGGGCACGAGGCCGACGAGGACGATGAGGAGGGCGGCCACCGTTCCGTCCTCGTAAGTGCCGCGCGCCGCCTCGCCGTAGAGGTGGGTCGCGAGGGTCTCGACGTTGAGGGGGCGCAGGAGCAGGGTCGCGGGCAATTCCTTGACGCAATCGACGAAGACGAGGACCGCGCCGCTCAGCACCGCCGGCCAAGCGAGGGGCCATTGCACCCGGGCCAGCGTCGCGGCGGGGCCGCGCCCGAGCATGCGCCCGGCATCGGGCAGGCTTTCCGGGATGCGACCGAGCCCGGCCTCGCAGGTTCCCGTGCTGACGGCGAGGAAGCGGATGAGGTAGGCGATGACGAGGGCGCCGCCGGTGCCGAGGCCGATGAGGGCGGGGGCGACGCCGAACAGGCGCGTCAGCCCCTCCGACAGGATCGTGTCGGCGAGCGCCAGGGGGCCGAGCAGGCCGATGGCCAGGATGGCGCCCGGCAGGGCGTAGCCGAGGCTCGTCACCCGCACCATGCCCCGGCCGAGGGGACCGGGCAGGAGGCGGGGGCCGGCGGCGACGAGGAAGCCGATGCCGGCGGCGAGGGCCGTGGCGAGGCCCGCATACAGCACCGTATGGCCGATCTCGGGCAGGATGGTCGCGGGCCAGCCCACGCGCGCGATCCGCTCGAGGGCCGCGCGAAACAGGTAGGTCGCGGGAATCAGGAAGCCGACGGCGACGGGCACGAGGCCGAGGGCCAGGGCGGCTCCGGCGCGCCAGCCGTGGAGGCGGCGGCGGGCGAGGTCGCGCGGGCGCTGGGCGGTGCCCGCAAAACCCCGGCCGCGCCGGGCCCAGCGCTCGAGTGCCACGAGGCCGAGGACGGCCACCAGCATCACCAGGGCGATCTGGGCGGCGCCGGGCAGGTCGGAGCGGTTCACCCAGGTGGCGTAGACCTGGACCGTGAGGGTGCGAACCCCCAGAAATTCCGCCGCGCCGATGTCGTTGAGGGTCTCCATGAGGGCGAGGCTGGCGCCGAGGGCGATGGCCGGGCGCGCCAGGGGCAGGGCGACGCGCAGGAACACGGCGGAGGGCGCGCGCCCGAGCATCCGCCCGGCTTCGATGAGGTTGGCCGCCTGCATGAGGAACAGGGCCCGGGTCGGCAGGTAGACGTAGGGATAGAGTACGAATCCCAGCAGCAGGATGCAGCCCGGCAGGGAGCGCAGTTCCGGCAGCACGAAATCGCGGGGCCGGGCGTAGCCGAGCCACCCGCGCAGGGCGGTCTGCACCGGGCCGATGGGGTGCAGGAGGTCGAGATAGGCGTAGGCCACGATGTAGGTCGGCACCGCCATGGGCAGGAGGAGCGCCGCCTCGAGCCAGCGCCGGCCGGGGAAGGCGTAGGCCGAGACGAGCCAGGCCGCGCCGGTGCCGAGCACCACCACGACGAGCCCGACGCCGGCGAGGAGCAGGCCGGTCTCCGCCACGGCCCGGGGCAGCACGTGGGCGAGGAGATGCGGCCACAGGGCGCCGTCGCCCTGCGCCGCCGCGCGGACCAGGGACGCGACGGGGCTGAGGACCAGGGCCGCCAGGGCCAGGGCGGATGCGGTCCAGACGAAAGTCCGGGGCCGCAGCCGCGTCGCCCGCCCTCTCGGCCGGGGCGTCGCCAGATCCTCGGCGTCGAGCGCCTGCGCCGCGCCGGTCATGGTTGCCCGATCAATTGTCGAAGCCGACCTTGTCGAGGAGCAGGCTCGCGGCCTTGCGGTTGCGGGCGATCTCGGCCAGCGGCGTCGTGTCGACGGTCAGGGGGCCGAGCGCCGCCAGCAGGGGATCGACGGGGGCGCCGGCCTTGACCGGGTACTCGTAGTTCCCTTGCGCGTAGAGCCCCTGGGCCTCGTCGGAGACGAGGTACTCGAGGAGCTTGACCGCTTCGTCGCGGTTCGGGGCGGTCTTGGACACGACCGCGCCGGAGACGTTGACGTGGGTGCCGCCGCCGAGGAACGTCGGCATCAGCACGGCGATGCCGTCGCCCCAGGTCTTCTGCTCCGGGCCGCCTTTTCCTGAGCGCATCAGGCCGACATAGTAGGAATTGGCGAGACCGATCTTGCAGGTGTCGGCGAGGATGTCGCGGGCGACGTCGCGGTCGCCGCCGGCGGGCTTGCGGGCGAGGTTGGCCTTGACGCCCTTGAGCCAGGTCTCCGTCGCCTCGGCACCGTACCGGACGAGGTAGTGGGCGACGAGCGCGGTGTTGTAGGGGTGCTGGCCGGAGCGCAGGCACAGGCCGCCCTTCCAGCTCGGATCGGCGAGGGTCTCGTAGGTCAGGCCCTTCTGGTCCTTCAGGTCCTTCGCCGCATAGGCGACGCGGGCGCGCATGGAGAGGGCGAACCAGCGCCCGTCCGCGTCGCGCAGGGTGGCGGGGATCGCCGCCTCCAGAACGGGCGAGCGCACGGGTTGCGCCAGGTCGCGGTCCACGAGTTCGATGAGGTTGCCGATGTCGACGGTCATCAGCACGTCGGCCTTGCCGCGCGCGCCCTCCGCCGCCACGCGCTCGGCCAGGCCCTTCTCCACGAACACCGTGTTGACGGCGGTGCCCGTGCGGGCCGTGTAGGCGTCCAGCAGCGGCTTGATCAGGCCGGGCTCGCGGGTGGTGTAGAGGTTGACCTCCGCCGCCTGCGCCGATCCGAGGGTGGCCCAGGCGACGACACCCGCCAGAGCGAACTGCTTGACCCCACCGACCATGATCCCGTCCTCCCGCTTGGTTGCGGAGGACGTTCAGACGCAGGGCCTGGGAAAAAGCAAGCGCGATGTCTTGGACTTGTAACAGTTAAAAACTGCAGCTGGTCTTCGGAATGTCCGTATTATCGAGCCGATGCAAGCAACGGGTTTTAATCCGTCCCATCGGTAAAAATAAACGTGTTCGCCTCGTCGCAGCGCAGACCCACGGCGTCGCCCGGCCCGCGTCCGTCCGCGCCGGGCACGGGCAGCAGCAGCGGTGCGTCGAACCCTTCGGCCTCCACGGACAGGATGACCGTCGCGCCGAGGAAGCGGCGGCCGACGATGCGGCCCGGCACGCCCTGGCCCACCGGCATGAGGTGGATCGCCTCGGGGCGCCAACAGGCGACGGCGGCGGCACCCTCGGCGAAGGTCGCGGCGGGGCGGGGGCCGAAGGGCGTCGCCACGTGACCCGCCCGGCAGGGGCCGGCCACCTCGACGAGGTCGCCGAAGAAGCGCGCGGCGAAGCGTGAGGCGGGGCGGCGGTAGAGGTCGTCCCCGGTGCCCACCTGGACGATGCGCCCGGCCCGCATCAGGGCGATGCGGTCGGCGAAGCCCAGGGCCTCTTCCGGATCGTGGGTCACCAGGATCGTCGTGGTGCCGGTCTCGCGCAGGAGGCCGAGGGTATCGGCGCGGACCCGGTCGCGGGTGCGCCGGTCGAGGTTCGAGAACGGCTCGTCGAGGAGGAGGATGCGCGGCCCCGGCGCCAGGGCACGGGCCAAGGCCACCCGCTGGCTCTCGCCGCCCGACAGGGTACCGGGGTAGCTCGCCGCGCGGTGGCCTAAGCCGACCTGCTCCAGCCGCGCCGTCGCGATGGCGCGGGCCGCCTGGCCGGGATGGGCGTGGAGGCCGAAGCGCACGTTCTCGGCGACCGTCAGGTGCGGGAACAGAGCGTAGTCCTGGAACATCAGCCCGACGCCGCGCGCCTCGGGCGGCACGCCCCCGACATTGGCGCCGTCGAGGTGGATCGTACCCCGCTCGGGCCGCTCCAGCCCGGCGATGGCGCGCAGGAGCGTGCTCTTGCCGCAGCCGGAATCGCCGAGCAGGGCGACGATCTCGCCGGGACGGACGGCAAGATCGATCCCGTCCAGGGCCCGCACGGCCCCGAAGCGCAGGCCGAGGTTTCGGAGTTCGAGACGGGGCGGGATGCCGCGGCCTGTGTCGGACTGGGTTATGGGCATTCTTCGGGCGTCCTCGCGTCGGGGCCGAGAAATCGCCCGTTCCGGACGAAGTGCAAGGCCTCGCGGATGACGCGTGTGTTCCACATCATCAGGCCGTGGCTGGTGTGCAGGGTCACGTGGGCGCTCATGCCGGCCACCCGCGTGCGTTGGACGCTCACCCGTCCGTCATTAGGGCGGGGCAGCATCAGCCAGGACTCGACGGGATAGAGTGTGCGATCCCCCGCGATGACGCCCAGGGGATAATCGACGGTCCCGAGGAGCGCCGCCAGGGACGCGTCCCGCCGCGTCGTCAGTTCTGCGCCGGCCGGGCCGAAGAAGCGCCGGTAGGCGGCCATGCCGTGGAGTCGGTCGGCGACCTCGCTTCCGCCATTGGGCGGGGCCAGCATCACCACGCGCCCGAGATTGTCCGGACGCTGGCGGGTCAGGAGCGCGCGGGCAACGAGGCCGCCCATGGAATGCGTGACGACGTGCACGTGGCTCACCCGAGCGGCGAAGGCGGCCATGGCCGGGGCGACGAGCGACGCGAGGTCCGCGAGGGCGGCCGTGCGGGCCGGATAGTCGAGGTTGAGCGTCGCGTACCCCTGAGCCTGGAAGGCGTGTTCCATCCGGGCCAGGGACGCGGACCGGCGCGCGATGCCGTGCAGGAACAGCACGCCATCCGGCGAGGCGGTCCCCGCGATCCTCCCTGGGTCTGGATGGCGCATCGGGGCTCACGGCACGGCGTCGGGCGGCGGATTCACTGCGTGATCGAGAGACGGAATGGTTCAGGCGTGCCCGTCGCGCAATCGGCGGATCATGCTTATATTCCGGGTATGTTCCAAAGCAGCCCGCGCCGATGCCCAGCGTCGCCGAGATCCTGATCCCGCTGGCGCTCGACAGCGCCTACAGCTACGCCGTGCCCGCCGGCCTCACCCTGGCGGTGGGCGACGTGGTGCAGATCCCCCTCGGGCCGCGGGAGACCGTCGGCGTGGTCTGGGGCGTGCGCGAGAGCCCGGCGGGCTCGAACCTGCGCCCCGTCACCGGTCGCCTCGACGTGCCGCCCCTTTCGGGGCCCTTGCGCGAACTCGTCGACTGGCTCGCCCGCTACACCCTGGCGCCGAAGGGGTCGGCCCTCGCCATGGCCCTACGCCTGCCGGACGAGGCGGCCCAGGGCGAGACCGTGCGCATCGGCGTGCGCGCGTCCGGCAAGCCGCCCGCCCGCCCGACGCCGGCGCGGATGAAGGTGCTGGCGGTGGCCGCCGACGGCGCCATGCGGGGCAAGAGCGTGCTGGCCAAGGAAGCCGGCGTGTCCCTCAGCGTCGTCGACGGCCTCATCGACGACGGCGCCCTCGAGGCGACTGCCCTCGCCCCGGAGCCCGTCGCCCTGCCGCCCGACCCGGACCATGCCCGCGTGCCCCTGTCGGAGGCGCAGGCCGACGCGGTGCGCGATCTGATCGCGATGATGAACCCGGCTCCCCCGCCGACGGACCGGCTCGAGGCCTTTCTCCTGGAGGACGCCGGACAGGGCGACGTCGCCGCAATCGCAGCGCCGCCGTCCTTGCCGGAGCCCGAGCCCGCCCCGTTCCGGGCGCCCACGATCCTGCTCGAAGGCGTCACCGGCTCGGGCAAGACGGAGGTGTATTTCGAGGCCGTGGCCGATTGCGTCCGGCGCGGGCGCCAGGCCCTGATCCTGATGCCCGAGATCGCGCTGACGGCACAGTTCCTCGACCGGTTCGCCGAGCGCTTCGGCGTGCGCCCGGCCACCTGGCATTCGGGCATCGGTGGAAAGCGCCGCGAGCGCATCCGCGCCGGGGTGGCGGCCGGCGAGGTCGCCGTGGTGGTCGGCGCCCGCTCGGCCCTGTTCCTGCCGTTCGCAAAACTCGGGATCGTCGTCGTCGACGAGGAGCACGAGGCCGCCTACAAGCAGGAGGACGGCGTGCACTACCACGCCCGCGACATGGCGGTGGTGCGCGGGCGCATCGAGAACTGCCCCGTGGTGCTGGCCTCGGCCACCCCCTCCATCGAGACCCGGGTCAACGCGACGCGCGGGCGCTACCGCCACATCGTCCTGCCCGAGCGCTTCGGCGGCCGGCGCCTGCCCGACATCACCGCCCTCGACATGCGGTCCGACAAGCCCGAGCGCGGCAGCTTCATCGCCCCCGCCCTCATCGCCGCCGTGCGCGAGACCGTGGCGGCCGGCGACCAGGCGCTGCTGTTCCTCAACCGCCGGGGCTACGCGCCCCTGACCCTGTGCCGGGCCTGCGGCCACCGCTACCAGTGCCGCAACTGTTCGACCTGGCTGGTGGAGCACCGCTTCCGCAAGGCCCTCGTGTGCCACCAATGCGGCTACGCCGAACGCCGTCCGGAATCCTGCTCGGAATGCGGCACCTTCGACAACCTCACCCCCTGCGGTCCCGGCGTCGAGCGCATCGCCGAGGAAGTCACGGCGCTGTTTCCCGACAAGCGCGTCATCGTCCTGTCGAGCGACTTTCCCGGCGGGGCCGAGCGCCTGCGCGCCGAGCTCCAGACCGTGGCCGAGGGCGGCTGCGACATCGTCATCGGCACGCAGCTCGTCGCCAAGGGCCACAACTTCCCGCACCTCACCCTGGTGGGCGTGCTCGACGCCGATATCGGCCTGACCTCGGGCGACCCGCGCGCGGCCGAGCGCACCTTCCAGCTGCTCCAGCAGGTCACGGGCCGGGCCGGGCGCGGCGAGAAGCCGGGGCGGGCCCTGGTCCAGACCTTCCAGCCCGAGCACCCGGTGATCGCCGCCCTGCTGTCGGGGGACGCGGCGCGGTTCTACGAGGAGGAGATCGCCGCCCGCGAGGCCGCCGGCCTGCCGCCGTTCGGGCGTCTCGCCGCCCTCATCGTGTCGGCGGGCGACCGTGCCGTGGCCGAAGCCCACGGGCAGGCCCTGGCGCGGGCGTCCGAGCCGCCCGACGGCGTGATGGTGCTGGGGCCGGCCGAGGCGCCCCTCGCCCTGGTGCGGGGCCGCTACCGCTTCCGCCTGCTGGTGAAGACCGAACGCTCCGTCGACCTGCAGAGTTACCTGCGCGACTGGATCGCCCGCGGCCCCAAGGTTCGCGGCAACGTGAAGGTCGCCATCGACGTGGACCCGCAGAGTTTCCTATAACGCGGCCTCGACGTTCGCTCGGGGTCGCGTTCGACCCCATCAGGAGTGCTGCACGTGCTGACCTATACGAAGAAGCCGGAATCGAACGTCGCCGAGATCGTGGTCGACGGGCAGATCACCGATGCGGACATGAACACCGTCATTACGGCCATGCAGGCCGACCTCGACAAGGGCGGCAAGATCAAGCTCCTCGAGGATGTCCGCGAGTTCAAGGGCATGGAGCCAGCGGCGTTCTTCAAGGACCCGCGTTTCGGCCTCGCCATGATGAAGGGCGTCAGCCACGTCGCCCTCGTTACCGACGCCTCCTGGCTTCGGATGATCGCCGATACCTTCGGCAAGGTCTCGCCGGCGACCATCAAGACCTTCGACCGCGCCCATATCGAAGAGGCGCGGAGCTGGCTGGCGACGGCCTAAAGTCTACTCCGCCTGGGCGGTGCGCGTCGTGTGGCGTCGTGCCGTCCAGCGGCCCGAGCACAGGGACGAGACCTTCCAGGTGCCGCCGCCGGAGGTCGCCTGGAGCCGGCCCGAGACCGCCCCCGTGGCGGTGCCGTTGGTGACGCTGAGGCCCACGGTGCCATCCGGCCCGACGCGCCCGCTCAGGCTGGCGTTCTGGCCCGAGACGAGGCGGACCTGCCCCTCCTGCACCGACACCGAGTAGCTGTAGCGGCTGTCGCAGACCATGCCGGATTCGGTGACGAGATCCACCGACCATGCGCCGTTGAAGTTGGCACCGTCGCGGGCCTGGCCGGGCAGCGGCGCGAGGGCGGAGACGGTTCCGAGGGTCAACAACGCGGCGAGTCTGAACATGCATCATCCTTCGGCGAAATGCCCGGCCGAACCCCGCGCAGACGGCGCGGCAGCTTCCCAAGCAAACGATCGGTGAAGAGTGACCGTAGGATACTCGGGCAAGCGGCAGGATTGTGACGGGCGCTGCCATTCCAAGATGAGAGCCATGGCGGACGCCGCCTGAACCAGCGATGACTGGGGTGGATCGTACGCGTAACCTTGGCGGTGTCGACGTTGCGTGCGATGGGGCCGGTCGCCGTCCGGCCCGCCCGTGGCTCTCCGGTGTCCGGGCCGTGGCGCGGCTAGCGGTTGTAATACGCCTGCAGCGCGGCCCGGTCGTGGGTCAACGGGATGGCCAGGAGCGCGAGCACGCGGGCCTTGTCGGGCGTCAGGTCGTCGGCGAACACCGCGCCGGCCTTGAGCAGGGTGTTGCCGCCGCCCTTGAAGCCGTAGACGGGCAGGGCCCGGCCGTTGTGGACCTTGGTCGCCACGACCACCGGCACGCCCTTGGCGATGGCGTACTGGATCGCGTCGTGCATGGCCGCGTTGACGTTGCCGAAGCCGTAGGCCTCCACCACGATGGCCTCGGCGCCGCCATCGGCGCTTTGGCGCACCTGGGTTCCGTCCGCGCCCGCATACATGGACACGAGGTCGATACGCGGCATGCGCTCGGGGATCGGCAGGGTCTGGCGGCGCAGGGATTTTCGCGAAAACACCACCCGATCCTCGTCGACGTAGCCGAGGGTGCCGGCGTCCCCCGAGTTGAAGGTCTCGACGTTGCTCGTGTGGGTCTTGCGCACCTCGCGGGCCGCGTTGATGTGGTGGTTGAGGGTCACCGTGACGCCCATGTCGACGGCATCGGGCGACAGGATCTGGCGCACGGCGTTCAGGAGGTTGCGGCTTCCGTCCGCGTCGGCATCGGACGCGTTGCGCTGGGCTCCCACCATCACCACCGGCTTGGTGCTGCGCAGGGTGAGGTCGAGGAAATAGGCGGTCTGGTCGAGGGTGTCGGTGCCGTGCAGGACCACGGCGCCGGCGATGTCGGGCCGGGCGAGCAGTTCGTCCACCTTGGCGGACAGGCCGGGCCAGAGCTCCGGGCCCATGTAGTCGCTCGGCACGTTGCTGAACTCGGTCACCTCGATCCGGGCGATGTCGCCGAGTTTCGGCACGGCGCCGACGAGGTCGGCCCCCGACAGGGCCGGCACCGGCGCCCCGGTGACGGGGTCGTTCTTCATGGCGATGGTGCCGCCGGTGGCGACGATGGCGACCAGGGTGGGGCGCTCGGCGGCGATGGCGGTCATGGCGGTGAGGGCCCATGCAAAGACGGCCAGGGCGGCGTGACGGAGGATGGCCTGTGTCGTCATGGCGCGCCCTGGCTTCGAGAAAGGGGGAGGGGACCGTTAGTCGGTGAGGGGCCGCGCCTCTTCGGGCAGCATGATCGGGATGCCGTCGCGGATTGGGTAGGCGAGCTTGGCCGAGCGGCTGATCAGCTCCTGCCGGGCGACGTCGTAGTCGAGGGTGTCCTTGGTCAGGGGGCAGACCAGGAGCTCGAGGAGCTTCGGGTCGACGCGGGTCGCCTCGACCGGGGTCTGGGTGTCATCGGCCATGGGCGCTCATCCTTGGAGGGAACGGATCACTGCAGGGTGGGCTCGGAGCCCGAGCCCCGCACCAACTCCATTTCGGTCACCGCAATCAAGACCTCGGCCCGTGTCTTGAGGTCGGGGGCCTCCAGCATCGCCTGCTTCTCGCGGGCGCCGAACGGGCTCATCATGCACAGGGCGTTGACCAGGGCCTCGTTGGGCGCCTCGTCGATCCCGGCCCAATCGACCTTGAGGTCGTTGACCTCGACGAAGTCCTTCAGGGCCTTGAGCACACCCTCGCGGTCCACGGCGTCCTCGCCCGCCCGCGGCTCGAAATCCACGGCGAAGTCGTCGTAGGAGACCTGGCAGCGGCGGTAGCGCGAGGCCACCGCCATCTCGCTCTCGACCCGGAACCGGGCGACGCCCGTGAGCGAGATGAGATAGCGCCCGTCGCCGGTCTCGGCGAACTGGGTGATGCGCCCGGCGCAGCCGACCCGGAACAGTTTCGGGGTCATCGGCGACGAACCGCTGTCCACATCGGGCTGGATCATGCCGATGATCCGGTCCGTGCGCAGGGCATCGTCGATCATCGCGAGGTAGCGCGGCTCGAAGATGTTGAGGGGCATCTGACCGCGCGGCAGCAGCAGCGCGCCGGGCAGGGGGAAGACCGGGATCACCCCTGGGCAATCGGCCGGTCCCTTGTAGCCCGCATGCGTGCTCATCGCGTCGTCCCGTCGGTTCGATGCCTCACGCCGACACCCGATCTCACGTGGAGAACCGGCGTCACGCGAAAACCAGGGTCGAGAGCCGGCGCCGGCCCCGGATCGAGGCCTTGTCCATCAGGCCCCAGGCTTCGAAGAAGGTGAGGAGCTGCTTGCGCGCCGCGCCCTCGTTCCAGGTCCGGTCGCGCCGCTCGATCTCGATGAGCTGGTCCACGGCCTCGTCGCGCTTGTTGAGGCCGTTGAGGCCGAGCGCGAGGTCGAACCGGGCCTGGTGATCGCCGGGATCGGCCTCGATCCGCTTCTGGAATTCCCCGAGGTCGCCGAGTTCGGCGGCCTTCTCGGCCAGCTCCAGGGCGGCGCGCACGCCGGTCAGGGCCGGGTCACCCGCCTTGTCGGCCGGCGCCATGGCCAGGATTTCCTTGGCCTTGTCGATCTCGCCGAGATCGAGCTGGAGCTTCGCCAGGGCCGCGATGGCCGCGATGTTGTCGGGCTCCTCGGTGAGGATCGCGGCGTAGAGCTGGGCGGCGCCCGCCGTGTCGCCGACCCCCAGCATCGCCTCGGCCTCGGCCAGCGCCTCCTCGATGGGGGAGGGGCCGGCCGGACCGGCGAGGCGCCCGATGAACTCCTTGATCTGGGACTCGGGCACGGCGCCCATGAACCCGTCCACCGGCTGGCCCTTGTCGAAGGCGATGACGGCGGGGATCGACTGGATGCCGAGCTGGCCGGCGATGGAGGGGTGCTCGTCGATGTTCATCTTGACGAGCTTCACGGCGCCGGCCGAGGCCTGCACCACCTTCTCCAGCACGGGGGCGAGCTGCTTGCACGGGCCGCACCAGGGGGCCCAGAAATCCACCAGCACAGGCTGCTGCATGGATTCGGCGACCACGTCCTGGCGGAAGCTCGCCGTCGTCACATCCTTGATCGGTTCGCCCGCCTGGGGCGCGTCGTTCAGCATCGGGTCCTCGAAACGTCGTCAAGAGTCTTCGGAAGCAATCTCGGGTCGCGGCCGGGTCTGTCCGTCCGCGTGCCCGTCCGTCAAGAGATGGTCGCGCCCGGGCCTCGCGACCAGACCCGAAATCCGCCTCAGGGTGCCGGCGCGCCGGGGGGCGCCTTGGTGTCGGTCACGAAGGTGCCCGCATAGGTGCCCTTGGCGGCGTTGGCCTCGCAGGTGATGGCGGTCTTGCCCGGGGCCGGCGTGCTGAAGCGGCACGCGCCGACCGCCACCAGCGGGCCCTGGACCACGCCGTCTTTCGTCGTCTCGCTCGGAATCACGAGGTTGATGGGCTGGAGCGGGTCCGTCTCCTCCGTGCGCTCCTGCTGGGCGCCGTTGCCGCTGAAGCTGAGGGCCCGGCCCTCGGCCGAGAAATCGAAGCTCGTGCGGCTGCGCGAGACCGTGTTCATCAGCGTGGCCTTGCACGTACCGGTGACGTCCTGCCCGGCGATCACGAGCTTCTCGCAGCGGCCCTCGAGCTTGATCGCCGTCTGCGCCAGGGCGGGACCGGCGAGCAGGAGGGGCGCGAGGGCGAGGGCGAGGCGGAGGGTCGGGGCGTACATCATGAAGCAGATGTATGGTGGCGTCCCGATCTGTCGAGGGGGAGCCGCCGTCGCGGGACGAGGACCGCGCGGGACCGGGACCGCGCGGGACCGGGACCCGGATCAGGCGGCGGGCGGCGGGCCGTCCTCCGGCGGCGCATCCTTGTGGACGGCGCGGATGTCGAACCCGTCGTCGGGCACGCGGGTGAGGAAGCGCTCGGCCATCTCGAACAGCAGCAGGTCGGGCCGCACGGATTCGATGTAGCCCCAGTCGAGGCTCGACGACCACACGAAGTGCACCTCGCGAAAGGTCTCGGCCAGGAGGCCCGTGAGCATGATCGGGGCGAAATGGGCGTAGGAATCGCCGAACAGCACCACCGTGCGCGGGTCGGCGCCGGGCGTGTCGTTGCGGTAGACCACGTGGGCGCCGACGTGGAGGTCGTGGGCGCGCCCGGCCGCCTCGTAGGCCTCCACCGCCGGGCTGGCGTAGTGGCGCCGGGCGTCGCGGTCGATGATGCCGTGGCTCGCCGTCTCCGTAGGCTGGCTCGGGAGCTTGTCGCCGAGGTCGCGCACCCGCGTCGTCTCGAAGCGGGGGCGCTCGACGAGATCGGCGGGGGGCACCGCGCCGCAGGCCCTGAGCAGGGTGCGGTAGGCGAAGAGGCAGCCGTCGTAGTTCCAGTGGGTGTCGGTGCGGTAGTAGAGCGGAACGGGGCCGTCGCGACCGGCCCGCATCGGCCCCAGGAGATCGACGAAGGCCGGGTTGTTGACGAGGCGCCGGGCGAGGCGCCGGGCCGGCGAGCGTTGGACGTCGAAGCCGAGCCCGTCCGTGCGGTCGTCGTAGACGGACAGCTTTTCCGGCACGAGGGTGTGGAGGTAGCGGATGCCGAGGGACTGCGCCCGGGCGGTCCGTGCCTCGATGAGCTTGCTCCAGGCGCGCAGGCGCCACCAGCGCGCCGGGGTCGCGCGGTACTGCGCGAGCACGCCGTTGCTGCCCCCGATCAGGAAGAGCCAGCCGTCCCGGCCCACATGAACGATCTCCCGGTGTTTGCGCCGCATGCGCGGTCTCTAGACGGCGAACGGGTTCCTGAACAGACCGGGGCTGGACCCGTGAGCCCGACCGCGCCATCTGCACAGCCACATGACGAATTCCGGCGCCACGCCCGACCCCCTGATCCTGACCCTGCAGTTCGATGCGCCGACCTTCGCGCAGTTCGACGGCCTGCGTCGGCGGCACTTCCCCGCCGCCCTCAATCACATCCCTGCCCACGTCACCCTGTTCCACCACCTGCCCGGCCTCGACGAGGCGGGCATCGCCGAGACCGTGGCGGCCCTCGCCCGGGTCGAGGCTCCGCCGCAGGTCGCGGTGACGGGCCTGCGCTTCCTCGGGCGCGGGGTGGCGTATGGGCTGGAATCGCCCGCCCTCGCGACGTTCCGGGGTCGCCTCGCCCATGAATTCGCCGCCGTGCTGACCGCCCAGGACGGCCAGGGCTGGCGCCCGCATGTCACCGTCCAGAACAAGGTCGCGACCGGTGTGGCGCGCGCGCTCCTGGCCGAGCTGGAGGCGGAGTTCACGCCCTTCCGGTTCACGGCGCCGGGCCTCGTCCTGTGGCGCTATCTCGGCGGGCCGTGGGAACGCCGGGCCGCCTTCGCGTTTGGAGAGAACCGGTGAACCGGGACCGGTGAGCCAGCTGAGGACACGCGCGCGATGAAATCCCTCCCGGCGTTCGGCCGCATCGACCCCCTGATCGGCCGCGCCAATGCCCTGCGGCTGGCCCTGCGCCTCAACGAGGTCGGCGCCGTCGTGGCCCTGCTGGCCGTCAGCCTCCTCGGCTACGGCTTCTTCGCCCTGGCGAGCGAGGTCGGCGAGGGCTCGACGGCGGCCCTCGACCGCAAGATCCTGCTGGCCCTGCGCAATCCGGCCGACCTCTCGGACCCCATCGGGCCGCGCTGGCTCGAGGAGACCATGCGGGACATCACCGGCCTGGGGAGCATCTTCACCATCGTGTTCGTGACGGTTGCGGCCGTGGCCTACCTCGCCATGACCGGACGCCGGCGGATCGCCGCCTTCGTGGTCGCCGCCATCGGCGGGGGCGAACTCGCCTCCACGGTGCTGAAGCTGTTCTACCACCGGCCGCGGCCGGACCTCGTGCCCCACGGCATGGAGGTGTTCACGGCGAGCTTCCCCAGCGGCCACGCGATGATGTCGGCCATCGCCTACCTCACCCTCGCGGCCCTCGTCGCCCGCGTCGACCGCCAGCGCGGCGTCAAGGTGCTGGTCATGCTCGTCGGCATCTCCATGACCCTGCTCGTCGGCTTCAGCCGGGTCTATCTCGGGGTGCACTGGCCGAGCGACGTCCTGGCGGGCTGGTGCGTCGGCGCGGCCTGGGCGGCCCTGTGCTGGTTCGTCGCCCTGCAGCTCCAGCGCCGGGGTGAGGTCGAGGCCCCGACGGCCGCCCCCGCGGCGCGCTGACGCTTCGGACGGGACGGGGGCGGACCCCGTCCGGTGTGGGCGCGACGATCGACGTCGTGCGCGATTGGCGCGCCATACGGGTGGAGAACGCGCCTCTGCGCGGGCGCCTCGCCGCCGTCCGCCGGGACGGTTGACCGCAGGAACACCCGCACCCTCATGGCGTTCCCGGACGGAGTCATCGACCTGTCCGAAGCTTCAGCGGCGTGAATTCATGAGCGACGATCTTCCCCTGTCCCGGCGAAATCTCCTGCGGGCCGGAGGCCTGACGGTCACCGGCGCAGCCCTCGGCCTCGGTGCGGGGGGCGCGAACGCCCAGGGGCTGCCGGGCCCCTCCGTGCCCGCCGATACGGGCGCGGTGCAGGGCGGCAAGGTGATGTTCCCGAACTGGCGCGGGGCCGGCGACCGGGTACCGCCGCCGCCGCCCGCTCCGATGCCGCCGGCCCAGCGCGTGGGCTTCGCCGTGATCGGCCTCGGGCGCCTGAGCCTGGAGGAGATCCTGCCGGCCTTCGGGGAGACGAAGCGCGCCCGCCTCGCGGCGGTGATGTCCGGCACGCCCGCGAAGGCCCGGCTCGTGGCCGAGCAGTACGGCGTGCCGGCCGACGCGGTCTACGGCTACGACGAATGGGACCGCCTGGCGCAGAACCCGAGCGTCAGGGCGGTCTACATCGTCACGCCCAACGGCCTGCACCGCGACAACGTGCTGGCCGCCGCCAGATCGGGCAAGCACGTGCTGTGCGAGAAGCCCATGGCCAATTCCTCGGCCGAGGCGCGCGAGATGATCGAGGCCTGCGCCAAGGCGGGCCTCAAGCTGATGATCGCCTACCGCTGCCAGTACGAGCCCTACAACCGCGAGGTGACGCGCCTCGCCCGTTCCGGCGAGTTCGGCAAGCCGCGCCTGATCCAGGCGTTCAATGGCCAGACCACCGGCCTGCCCCAGCAATGGCGCCTGCGGAAGGCCCTCTCGGGGGGCGGGGCCCTGCCGGATATCGGCCTCTACTGCCTCAACGGCGTGCGGGCGCTCACGGGCGAGGAGCCGGTCTCCGTGGAGGCGAGCCTCCATTCCCCGCCGGGCGACGCGAAGTTCGCCGAGGTGGAGGAGACGGTGTCGTTCACCCTGCGGTTTCCCTCCGGAATCCTCGCTCAGTGCATGACGAGCTACGGCATCCACGAATCCCGCCGCCTCCAGCTCCACACGGAGCGGGCCGACATCGACCTGCGCAACGCCTTCGCCTATCGCGGCCAGCACCTCGTGGTCTCGCATCCGGACGGCGCCGTGGAATCGCAGGATTCGCGGGTCCTGGCCCCCAAGAACCAGTTCGCCCTCGAGATCGACCACATGGCCCGGTGCATCCTCGAGGACCGGCGCCCGCGCACGCCCGGCGAGGAGGGGCTGCAGGATCAGGTCCTGATGGAGGCGATCTACGAGGCCGCGCGCTCGGGGCGGCCCGTCACCGTCGGCCCGCCGGCCGGGAGCGGCGCCGGCCTCGATGTCACGCGCGGGCCGGAACTCGACGAGGCCGGCTGAAGATCCTCGGGATCGTCATGAAAGCGGGGTAGGGTTCGGCGAACACCTGCCCAGGGGCCGTCCATCTTCCTCCGCCGCTTCATCGCCCCCGGCCTGGCTCTCGGCTCGACCCTCGGCCTGCTCGGCGCGGCGAGCCTTCGCGGCGCCCAGGCCCAGAGTCCGGCCGACGAACTGGCCCGGATCGCGGCCGAGCCCGTCGCCATCGGCTCGTCGCGGGGCGCGGGCGGCGATCCGCAGACCTCGGTGGCCCAGTCGGTCACCTCGTCGCGGCCGTCGGCCAACCTCGACACCTCGATTCAGGATCAGCTCGGTCCCTACGGCGATCCCTTCGGCCTGCGCGCCTTCCTGAAAGCGCGCGGCATCACCTACAGCCTGACCTATATCGGCGAGGGCCTGGGCAACGCGACGGGCGGCCTGCGGCGGCGCGCGATCCTCGAGGGCCTCCTCGACCTCGAGATCGACGCCGATCTCGGCCCCCTCCTCGGCTGGCAGGGGGCGTCCCTGCACACCAACCTGTTCCAGATCCACGGGGCCGGCCTGTCGCGCGGCACCATCGACAACCTCGTCACGGTGAGCGGGATCGAGGCCCTTCCGTCCTCCCGGCTCTACGAACTCTCCTTCGAGCAGAAGCTGTTCGACGACCGGTTCTCCGTGCGGTTCGGACAACTCGCCGCCGACACCGAGTTCGCCGTGACCCAGACCGGCACGGTGTTCGTGAATTCCACCTTCGGCTGGCCGAACAACATGGCCGTGGTGATCCCGAGCGGCGGGCCGATCTATCCCCTGGCGGTACCGGGCATCCGGGCGAAGGTCGTGCCCAACGCCAACCTCTCGCTCCAGGTCGGCGTGTTCGACGGCGATCCGGCCGGCCCCGCGCGCTCGGGCGCCGATCCCGACCCGCAGCGGCGCAACCGCACCGGCACCAATTTCCGCACGGGCGATCCGGCCCTCGTCATCGCGGAGGCCGCCTACGCCTACAACATCGAGGCTGGCAGCACCGGCGAGGCCGGGACGGTGACGCTCGGCGGCTGGCACCATTTCGGGCGCTTCGACAGCTTGCGCTTCGACCAGAACCGCGCGCCCCTGGCCGCGTCGGGCAGCACCGGCATCGCCCGGCGGTTCCGGGGCGACAGCGGCCTCTACGGCATCATCGACCAGACGATCTACCGCGAGCCCGACGACCCCAACGACGGCGCCAGCGTGTTCGTGCGCGTGGCGGGCGGGCCGTCCGACCGCAACCTCATCGACCTCTACGTCGATGCCGGCATCGCCTACAAGGGGCTCCTGCCGGGGCGCTCCGACGACACCGTCGGCGTCGCTTTCGCCCTCTCGCGCATCTCCCGCGACGCCCGGGCCTTCGATGCGGACACGATCCTGGCCACCGGCGTCCCCGGCCCGCGCCGCAGCAGCGAGGCGGTGCTGGAGGCGACCTACCAGGCGGTGCTCGGCCCCGGCGTGACCCTGCAGCCGGACGTCCAGTACATCTTCCGTCCGAGCGGGGGCATCCTCAACCCGCGCGACCCCGATGCCGGGCGCATCCGCAACGCGGCGGTGTTCGGCCTGCGCACGACGATCCGGTATTAGGGGAGTCGTCCGCCGGGCGCACCGCCGGAACGGGGTGCGCAAAATCCCCTGTTGGTAAGCCTGCGGCCTCTCGTCCATGGCGGAACACCCGGCCCGTCGACCCGGTTGCTCAGGACCGCGTCATCGGCTGCCGCATCTGTGCGCAGCCGGAACTGCCCGAGTGATGAGTCCGTATGCAGTTTCCCAGGGACGACCGTGACCATGCGCTGGCGCATGCCTTCCGTGATTTCATCCGTGACCCACCCTTCCCCTGCGTCGGCGCGAAATCGGCCCTGTCGAAGGGGCAGATGAAGATCGTCGTGGCCCGGGACATCACCTCCGGCTGGGACGACATGCGGATCTATCCCGCGCTCCTCGCCTTCGCCGCGCGCTACAAGCGGGCGCCGGACCTGTTCCAGAGTTTCGCCGTGGTGTTCGAAGGGCCGGGCGACCTCGGGGAAGAACAGTTCGAGCGTCATCTCTGGGCCCGCGCCCAGTCCCTCGCCGACAAGGATCAGTGGCTCGGCCAGCCCTGGGACCGGCGGGTCGCGAGCGATCCCGAGAGCCCGCACTTCTCCCTGAGCTTCGGCGGCGAGGCCTTCTTCATCGTCGGCCTTCACCCGCGGGCGAGCCGGCCGGCCCGGCGCTTCTCGTCGCCGGTGCTGGTGTTCAATCTCCACGCCCAGTTCGAGGCCCTCCGCGAGGCCAACCGGTACGAGAAGCTGCGCAGCTCGATCCTCGCCCGCGACACGGCCCTCGCCGGGTCCGCCAACCCGATGCTGGCCCGCCACGGCGAGATGTCCGAGGCCCGCCAGTACAGCGGCCGGGCCGTTTCGGACGCATGGCAATGTCCGTTCCAGGGCCGGGCCCCCACGAGCGCGACGATTCAGGCTCACACGAGCGAGGCGACCGATGTGTGACGCGCCTCCCCCCCAGGCGATCGCGCCGCGTTCGGGTGTCGCCTTCACCCTCGACCGGGGCCAGCGCCTCACGGTCATCGACCCGCAGGGCGAGCAGGTCGCCGACCTCCTCGCCTACAACCGGCATGATACCGGCGAAGTCCTGTCCTCGGGCCGCACCCTCGATTACGCGAGCCGGATCTACCTCACCACGGGCGATCCCCTGTACTCGAACCGCTCCAACGTGATGCTCCGCATCGTCGAGGACACCGTCGGGCGCCACGACTTCCTGCTGACGCCGTGTTCGAAGGACACGTTCCGGATCATCTACGGCGACACCGACCCGCATCGCGGCTGTTTCGGCAACCTGGCGGCGGCCCTCGCCCCCTACGGGATCGGGCCCGACCAGATCCCCATCGCGTTCAACTGCTTCATGAACGTGCCCATCGACGCCGCGACCGGCGCCATCACCGTCGAGCCGCCCCTGAGCCGGGCCGGCGACCACATCACCTTCGAAGCGCAGGCCGACCTCATCATCGGGCTGACGGCCTGCTCGGCCCTGCAATCGAACAACGGCAGCTTCAAGCCGATCCACTACCGCATCGACCCGCCGGACGCGGCCTGACGGCGCCGGGGGCGTGAAATCGGCGCAGGCCGCGCCGTTTCGCAACGTCCCGTCGCGTCGCGCGTAGGTTCCGGCGCGGGTCACCGACCGCGCGCAACCTCGGGAAGCGACCGGCCCATGAAGCACAAGCCCCTGCGCGACCAGGTGATCGTCGTCACCGGAGCCTCATCGGGGATCGGCCTCGCCACGGCCCGCATGGCCGCGAAGGGCGGCGCGCGCGTGGTGCTGGCGGCCCGCAGCGGCGCGGCATTGGCCGACATCGTTTCGGAGATCGAGGTGGCCGGGGGACAGGCCGTCTGGGTCGAGGCCGATGTCGGCGCACGGGCCGAGGTCGAGGTCATCGCCGCCAAGGCGATCACGGCGTTCGGCGGCTTCGACACCTGGGTCAACGTCGCCGGCGTGACCATCTACGGCCCCCTGCGGGCGGTGTCGGACGCGGATCACGCCCGGCTGGTGCAGACCAACTTCTGGGGCACCGTCTACGGGTCGCTGGTCGCCGTCGAGCACCTGAGCCGGCGCGGCGGTGCGCTCATCAACGTCGGCAGCCTCGCCTCCGACCTCGCCTTCCCGTTCCAGGGCATGTACTCGGCCAGCAAGCACGCGGTGAAGGGCTTCACCGACGCCCTCCGGATGGAGCTGCGCCACGAGGGCGCCCCGGTCACGGTGAGCCTGATCAAGCCCGCCTCCATCGATACGCCCCTGCCGCGGCGGGCCCGCAACTACATGGATCGCGAGCCGATGCTGCCGCCGCCGGTCTATCCGCCGGAAGAGGTCGCCCATGCGATCCTGCACTGCGCCGTGCATCCCCTACGCGACGTCATCGTCGGCGGCGCCGGCAAGGTCTTCGCGGCGAGCAAGGAGTTCGCGCCCGGCGCCTTCGACCTCCTCGCCCCGGCCATCGTCGCCATGCAGAAGCGCCCCGGCCGTCCGCGGCGTCCGACCGGGACTCTCCACCAACCCGAGCAGGACGACACCGGGCACGCGAAGGGCGATCAGCCGGGCTACGTCATGCGGACCAGCGCCTATACCCGCGCCAGCCTGCATCCCCTCGCCCTCGTGGCCGGAGCCATCGGGCTCGGCCTCGCCGCGACGGCGTTCCTGGCGCCGCGCGGCACCGGACGGCGGTCCTGACGTGAACGCGCCCGCGCTGCGCCCGTGGTCGCCGGCCGCCTCGACGGCCCACAGGGCGGTGACCCGCCGCACGGTGGATCTCGGGGACGGCCGCACCGTCGCCTATGCCGAGGTGGGCGAGGGGCCGGCCGTCGTCCTGATTCACGGGACGCTGATGGCCCTGGAGGACATGTGGCTCGCCCTCATGCCGACCCTCGCACGGCACTTTCGCGTCATCGCCGTCGATCGTCCCGGGCACGGCCTGAGCCGGCGGCAACGGTCCGTCGACGCCTCGCCCTGGCGACAGGCCGAGATCATCCACGATGCCATGCGGGCCATCGGCGTCGAGCGGTCTCTCCTCGTCGGCCATTCCTTCGGCGGAGCCGTCGCCCTGTGCCACGGACTGCGCTTCCCGGGCGAAACGGCGGGTGTCCTGGCCCTGGCGCCCCTGTGCTTTCCGGAAGTCCGTCTCGAGCAGATCCTGTTCGGACCACGCTTCACCCCCGGCCTCGGCGAGGTCCTGGCGCCCGTCCTCGCCGGGAGTTCGGACCCCGCCCTGCTGCCGCTCCTGTGGCGCGCGATCTTCCTGCCGCAGATCATGCCGAAGGCGTTCGCCGAAAACTTCCCCTTCGCCCTGGCCAGCGGGCCGGAGCGGATGATCGCCGAGGGCGAGGATGCGGTGGGCGTCTGGCCGGCCCTGACCCGCGCCGCGGCGGCTTACCGGACCTGCGCGGTGCCGGTCCGCATCCTCGGCGGGACGGCCGACCTCGTCGTCAACAACGCCCTTCAGGGCGCCCTCGCCGCCCTGGCGATGCCGGGGGGGCGCTTCGACTGGGTGCCGGGCGCGGGGCACATGCTCCATCACGTCCGCCAGGATCTCGTTTCGGCCGCCGTCGCGGACCTGGCCGATCGCCGGGCCTGAGGCTCTTCAGCTGTGCAGGGCCCGGTGGGGTTCCGGGACGCCGAAGCGCCGGGCGATGGCGTGCGACACCTCGTCGACGATGTCTCCGATCAGGTTTCGATCGTCGCCCTCCGCCATGACCCGGATCACGGTTTCGGTGCCGGACGGGCGCACGACGAGGCGACCGGAGGTGTGCAGCCGGGCCGTCGCCGACGCGATGACGTCCAGGACCGCGCCGTCGCGGAGCGGCTCGCCCGAGCGATAGGGCACGTTCCTGAGGATCTGCGGCAGGGCGTTGAAGCAGCGACAGACCTCGCTGACGGGCCGGTCCTGGCGCTTGACCACGCTGAGGAGCTGCAGCGCCGCCACGAGTCCGTCCCCCGTCGTCGCGTAGTCCGACATGATGATGTGGCCGGATTGCTCGCCGCCGAGGTTGTATCCGTGCGCGCGCATGTGTTCGAGCACGTAGCGGTCGCCGACGGCGGTGCGGGCGAGGGCGAGGCCGATCCCGCCGAGATAGCGCTCCAGACCGAGGTTCGACATGATCGTGGCGACGAGGCCGGGCTGGCTCAGGCGATCGTCCTGTTGCCACGAGCGCGCCATGACCGCCATGAGCTGGTCTCCATCGACGACGACGCCCCGTTCGTCGACGATGATCACCCGGTCGGCATCGCCGTCGAAGGCGATGCCGATGTCGGCGCGGCGTTCCCGCACCTTGGCGACCAGGGTCTCCGGCGCCGTTGAGCCGACGTCGCGGTTGATGTTGAAGCCGTCCGGTTCGACGCCGATGGCGATCACCTCGGCGCCGAGCTCCCACAGGGTCTCGGGCGCGACGCGGTAGGCCGCGCCGTTGGCGCAGTCGACGACGACCCGCAGGCCGTCGAGGGTCATCTGCCGCGGCAGGGTCCGCTTGGCGAACTCGATGTAGCGGGCATGCACGCTCTCGATGCGCTTGGCCCGGCCGAGGTCGCGCGCGCCGGCGAGCCGCGTCTGCAGCGGCCCGTCGATGAGGCCCTCGATCTCCCGTTCCACCGCATCGGAAAGCTTGAAGCCGTCGCGGCCGAACAGCTTGATGCCGTTGTCCTCGTAGGGATTGTGGGAGGCCGAGATCATCACGCCGATATCGGCGCGCATGGAGCGGGTCAGCATCGCGACTGCCGGCGTCGGCATCGGCCCGAGCTGGAGCACGTCCATGCCGACGGAGGTGAAGCCCGCGATCAGGGCCGTCTCGATCATGTAGCCCGACAGCCGGGTGTCCTTGCCGATGACGACCCGGTTGCGGTAGCCGGAATTGCGGAAGTGCAGACCCGCGGCCTGCCCGACCCGCAGGGCGAGTTCCGGGGTGATCACGCGATTGGCCAGTCCACGGATCCCGTCCGTGCCGAAGTATTTCAGCATTGCCGTCACTCCCGAATACTTACCCAAGTTCTTCCGATGAGCGATCGGACACGCCCGGTGCCGATCATTCCACCGTGACGGATTTCGCGAGGTTGCGCGGCTGGTCCACGTCTTTCCCCATGAGCGCGGCGGTGTGGTAGGCGATGAGCTGGATCGGCACGGCGTAGACGATGGGGGCCACCACCGGGTCGCAGTCGGGCATGGTCACCGTCGCCATGGTCTCGAGGCCGGCTTCCGCCGTGCCCCTTGCGTCGCCGATGAGGATGATGCGCCCGCCCCGCGCGGCCACCTCCTGCATGTTCGATACGGTCTTCTCGAAAATCGCGTCGTGGGGCGCGATGACGATGACCGGGACGCTCTCGTCGATGAGGGCGATGGGGCCGTGCTTGAGTTCGCCCGCCGCATACCCTTCGGCGTGGATGTAGCTGATTTCCTTGAGTTTCAGGGCGCCTTCCAGGGCCATCGGGTAGCTGGTGCCGCGCCCCAGATAGAGCACGTCGCGGGCCTTCGACACCTCGCGGGCCAGGATCTCGATCTCGCCCTCGCGCTTGGTCGCCTCGGCCATCA